>JAGCEZ010000097.1 GCA_017650365.1 Fibrobacterales bacterium
ATGACAAAATAGTGGAGCGAGCCAAAGGTGCCTCCATGCTGAACGGGCCGGCCCCGCTTAATGTAGAGCGCGGCCAGGGCAAGAGCAGCTCCATGATGTCTATTCTGGAAGGTGCCGGTACCGATGACACACCGCCGGCGGTTTCGGCCACGCCCGCTCAGCCTATTGCTGCCGCCGCGGCTCCCGCGCCGGCGCCCCAACCCGCGCCGGAACCCATCGCGGCCGTTCCCGAAAACCGCGTCGACATCGTCAACATGGCCGGCCCCTCGCGCGAAGAGGTCGCCGAGGCGGACAAGGGCCGCGCCGCCGGCGCCTACGAACGCAAGTCCATCTCCTGGCTCGACGCCATCTGGCTCACCGACCGCTCCTCGCGGAACATTCCCGACGGCCTGCTCCGCGAACTGCGCGCCGGCGTCGGCGCGATCCTCTCCAACCCGCGCTACGACCAGAACCCGCTGCCCGAGGGGCTGCAGGCGCTCTTCGTCCGCCGCGCGAACCAGGAGCTCGCGGGCGGCGCGTTCGCCGGAAGCAAGGGGTCCGAGATCTCCGTCCTGACCGGGCTGGTCAACCGCCACCTGCTGCCCGAGATTCTGGAGATCGTCCAGGCCGAGGCGGCCTCGCGCGCCCAGGACCTGGCGAGCGAGGAGCAGATGAACTCCCGCATCGTGGACAAGGCCAAGGAGCTCGGCGTCACCGCGGTCGAGCTCGACAAGGTGCGCAACGCCGCGTTCCTCGTGGTGCCGATGGTCCGCGACTGGGACCATGCCCTGGTCCCGCGCAAGAACGAAGTCCCCTCGGTCCGGGTCTCCCTGGACCTGGGCGTGATGATCTGGCGCATCCGCGTGGCCGACGGGCGCGCGGAGGCGGTTCCGGTCAAGGCGGCCTGGACGCACGCCTTCGGCGTCGGCACGAACACCGGCGTCGCCGCCGCGGCGAACGAGAAGATCGCGCGGGACGCGGTGCGGCGCGCCCTCCTCGCCAACATCGAGGTGAAGATCAAGGAGCTGCCCGAGTTCCGGGTGAGCGGCCAGGTGACGCGGAGCGGTTTCGCGTCCATCGAGGCCGCCGTGGGCGAACGGGAAGGGCTCCGCGTCGGCGACAAGATGACGATCGTCGTCGAACGCGAGGACTCCAAGGGGAACACGATCCAGCAGGAACGCGGCTGGGCGGAGGTCTCCAGCGTGGCCTCCGCCTCCGAGCAGGCCCGCGGCGGGACGTCGCGCCTGCGCGTGGTCGCCGGCTCCGCGACGGAGGGCGACGTGCTGAGCGAATTCCCGCGCCTCCCGGTCGACGTCTGGATCGGCGGCGACTGGCGCTCGCTCGAACTCGTCGCCGGAAACGGCGCCTCCCTGGCGAAGTTCGGCTGGACGGTGCAGCTCGGGGCGGACTTCCACCTCGCGCACGTCACCGGGCTCCGCGGGCTCTACTTCGGGCTCGAGACCGCCTTCGGCGTCTCCTCCATGCGCGACCGGGCCAAGGAACCCTGCGTCTCCGATGGCTGGGGCTCCTACCCCATCACGGCGCCGTGGCTCGTGGACGAGCGCCTCTCCCTGACCAAGACCTTCAACCTCCGCCGGTTCGGGCTCTTCGTCCGCGGCGCGGTCGGGCTCGCCTACGTCGGGTGGGATCCCGACGACGGCGACGACCACGACCTCGGCGAGTTCGGGAACTACGGGGTGCTCGTCTCCGGCTCCGCGGGGCTGGAATTCGACCTTTCCCGCTCGGTCAAGCTGCGCGCCGGGGCGACTTGGACGCTCTACGGCTGGGACGACGACGAAAAGACGACCCTCGGGACCGAAGTCGAGGACGAGGCGCTCTCGATCGGCGGCGCGATCGTCTGGAACCCCGGATCGCTCCCCTTCGATCCGGCGAACCTGCTGTAGCGCGGAGGGCGCGAGAAGTCTATTTTACGGAAGGAAGAACGTTTCCCAAGGAGACAAGATGAAAAAGACCCTGGAACTCTGCGCTGCCGCCTTCGCCGCGGCGATGATGGCCTCCTGCGCCGGCGCCCCTCCCCAGCCCGACGTCCCCGTCGCCAGCGAGGCGACGCTCGTCGAGAGCTACTCACCGGCCGAAGTGACCGTCCGCGCCACCGGCATCGGCTACGGCGAGGAGAACAAGGCCGGCGCCGACGCCGACCTCAAGCGCACCGCCGTGCAGTTCGTGCTGCTGATGGGGACCGACCCCATCATCACGACGCCCGAGGAGAGGATGCGCTTCCAGAACATCGAGAAGGGCTTCTACGCCGACGTCAACCGCTTCATCACGTGGGAGGCCGACAAGGTCGAGTCGCAGAAGCGCGGCTCGTTCAACGGCGTCCCGGTCCTCAAGCGGACCAAGGCCGTGCGCGTCCACAAGGAGAACCTCCGCAGGGAGCTGACCGAACGCGGCGTGCTCGTCGCGCGCGAAACGCTCGCCGCGGCGCAGGGCAACCCCGTCATCATGGTGATCCCCGACTCGCCGCAGGGCCAGACGCCGCTGATGGTGCTCGACAGGAACGGCCTCGCCAAGCAGGCCGCCGCGACCATCGAGAGCTACCTGACCGCGCGCTCCTACGAGGTCATCGTCCCGCGCGCCGCCGAGCAGATCGAGCAGATGACGCGCGTGCAGGCCGACCTCGGCAACGCCGGCGACGACCCCGCCTACGCCATGGCCATGAGCGTCGGCTCCGACGTCTACTTCGTCTTCTCGGGCGAAGTGCAGGGGAGCAAGGCCTCGGTCGCGGTGAAGGCCTACGAGACCACCACGGGCCGCCTGCTCGGCACCGAGACCGGCTACTCCAAGGACCGCCCCGGCGCGGCCCAGGGCGCGCTGGTGGACGAAGCCGTGAGCGACGCCGTGGACCACGTCCTCGAACGGGTGAAGAGCTACTGGCAGACCGACATGAAGCAGGGTCTGCAGTACCGCCTGGTGATCCGCGTGGAGGGGAACTTCGACGCCGACGCCATCGAGAACGTCCAGATGAAGCTCGGCGACCTGATCGAATCGAGCTTCGAGAAGAGCAAGGAGAACGTGCTGACCGCCAAGACGATGGACTACAACGTCTGGGCGAGCCGCGACGAATACTCGCGCAGCGCGAAGATCTACCAGATGCTGAAGGAGAAGATGGCTCCCGTGGCCAAGCTCCGCCAGATCAACATCAACCGCAAGCTCCTGGTCCTCGGGCTGGACAACCCGTAGGGATAGCCGATGCGCCGCCAGGCCCTTCCGCGCCTTCTCCTCGCCGCGCTCGTCGCGGTGAGCGCGGCGCTCTCGGGCTGCGCGGCGCAGAAGCCCGCCGTCCGGGCCGAGAGCCCCGTTCCGGAGGACTCCGGACTCTGGGTCTCGACGGGCGAGGACCCTGCCTGGCCGAAGAGCGACTACGTCGTCGGGAAGGGCTGGTCCGCCACGAGCCCCGACGAGGCGCAGCGCAAGGCGTTCGCCGCCGTGGAGCGCCAGATCGGGGCGACGGTCAAGAGTTCGCAGAAGCTGTCGAAGAGCGAAATGGCGCTCGACGGCGGCGAAACGGCCGTGTTCGAGCGGATGGAGAGCTTCGCTTCGACCCGGAGCGAGGGCGAGCTCGAAGGAGTGAAAATCGTTCGCGAGCGAGCCGACGCGAACGGGCACCACGCCCTGGCGGTCCTGAGCCGCGCGGAGTTCGCGCTGGCGACCGAGTCGAAGATCTCCGAGCTGGAGCTCCGTCTGGGCCAGGCGCTCGACGCGGCCGCCCGGTCCGTCGGCGCGGGGGACCTCCCGGCCGCGCTCGCCGCGGTCGCCGACGCGCCGGCGCTCTTCGCCGAACGCGAACTCCTCCGCCGGCGCCTCTCCGCGG
>JAGCEZ010000098.1 GCA_017650365.1 Fibrobacterales bacterium
CGGCAACTCGCACTCCGGCTCGTTCAAGGACCTCGGCATGACCGTCCCGGTCTCCCAGGTCAACCAGATGATCGCCGACGGGCAGCCGATCCGCGCCGTGGCCTGCGCCTCCACCGGCGACACCTCCGCCGCGCTCTCCATCTACTGCGCCAAGGCCGGCATCCCCTCGATCGTCTTCCTGCCCGCGGGCAAGATCTCGACCGCGCAGCTCGTCCAGCCGATCTCCAACGGGAGCATCGTCGTCCAGCTCGACACCGACTTCGACGGCTGCATGAAGATCGTCCAGCAGGTGACGGCCGACAAGAGCATCTACCTCGCCAACTCCATGAACTCGCTGCGCGTGGAGGGGCAGAAGACCATCGCGCCCGAAATCTGCCAGCAGCTCGACTGGGAGGTCCCCGACGTCGTGGTGATCCCCGGCGGGAACCTCGGCAACGTCTCGGCGCTGGCCAAGGGCTTCGACGACTGCCTGGAGCTCGGCCTGATCGACCGGAAGCCCCGCATCATGGTGGCCCAGGCGGAGAACGCCAACCCCTTCGCGCGCGCCTGGCGCAACGGCTTCGCCTCGTTCGAGCCCGTGCAGGCGAAGAAGACCCTCGCCTCCGCGATCCAGATCGGCAACCCGGTCAGCTACCCCAAGGCGAAGAAGGCGATCGAGCAGTTCGACGGCGCCGTGGTCGACGTGACCGAACAGGAGCTGGCGGACGCCGCGCACCAGGCCGACCGCATCGGCCTCTACTGCTGCCCGCACACCGGCGTGGCGCTCGCGGGCATGCGCAAGCTGCGCGAACAGGGCGTCATCCGCGAAGGCGAGCGCGTGGTCGTGATCTCCACGGCGCACGGCCTGAAGTTCTCCGAGTTCAAGACCGGATACCACGACGGGCGCCTGGACGGCGTCTCGCCGAAGTTCGCGAACTCCGTCTTCCGCAGCAAGCCCGAGCTGGGCGCCGTGATGGACGTCCTCGGACGCGAGATGGCCGCGCGCACGCGCCGCTAGCCCGCATCCGGACGCCGGGTTTCCGATGTCCCGAGACTGGTTCCCGCTCGACCACGCCGCGACGCTCTACCCCGGCGTGATCTCCGGCGCGTCGACCGGCGTCTACCGCGTCGCGGCGAACCTCGGGTCCGCCCCGGACCGCGCGGCCGTGCAGCGGGCCGTGGAGCGCGCCCTCCCCTTCTTCCCGTTCTTCCGGGTCCGCGTCCGCAACGGGCTCTTCTGGCACTTCCTGGAGCGGACCTCCGAGATCCCGCGCGTCCGCGAGGAGGAGGGCGCGCCGTGCCGTCCGTTCTCCCGGGCGAAGGACGGGGATCTCCTCTGGCGCGTGCTGCTTCGCGGGAGCCGGGTCTCGCTGGAGATGTCGCACATCCTGGCCGACGGGCACGGCGCGCTCGAGTTCCTGCGCGTCGTCCTCCTCTTTCTGCATTGCGAAAACCCGACGGAGGCGCAGCTCGCGCTCCCGCCGCCCGCCGAGGCCGCCGCGGACGCCTACCGCGTCGCCGCGCCCGGGTTCGCCGACGTCCGCCCGGCGCGGACCCGCGCGCCGAAGGCCTGGAGATGGCCCGGCGGGCGCCTCCCGCGCGGCATGGTCCGCTTCACGCGCATCGCGCTCGACTCCGGGAAGTTCCTCGCCCTCGCCCGGGAGAAAGGGGTCTCCCTCGCGGAATGGTTCGCCGCCGTCGTGCTCGCGACGCTTCTCCGGGAGCAGGAGGAGATGCGCGGGAAAAAGCGCCCGCTGCGCGTCCTCGTCCCGGTGGACATCCGCGCGATGCTCGGCAGCCGCACGATGCGCAACGCCTTCCTCGCCGTCGCGGTCGGGATCGACCCGAACCTCGGGCCGTGGAGCTTCGACGAGATCCTGAACGAGGTGCACCACAAGATGCGGCTCGGGCGCGCCCGCCCGCACATCGCGCCGCTCCTCACCTCCTCCCTCAAGGCGCAGAGCAGCCCCTTCCTCCGCCCGATCCCCTCGATCGCCAAGGACCGCATCCTGCGGATCGTCCACAGGAACCGCACCTCCAAGCGCTACACGGCGCTGCTGAGCAACCTCGGTCAGGTGAAGTGGGACTTCCCCGGGGCGGAGAGGATCCGCGACTTCGAGGTCGTCCCGAACCCGAACCCCGTGACCGGGCTGCAGCTCGGGCTGGTCGGCTGGAAGGACCGCCTGGTCCTCGGGTGCGCGAGCCTGCTGCCCTCTCCGCAGTTCGAGCGCGACCTCATGCGCGAACTGCGGAAGCACGAAGAACATCTCGAAGTGGAGGCCAACTGGTGCTGACGAAGATCTACTGCCCCCGCTGCGGCACGCTCCAGAGCGCCGCGTCCGCGAAATGCCTGCTCTGCGGGGAGACGCTCCCCCGCCTGGAGGACGCCGCGCCCGTGGAGCCCTCCTATCCGCGCCCGAAGCCCGAGGCCGGGTTCTGGACCCGCATGCGCGTCTGGCGTCTCTTCAGCGCGGTGCTCCTGGCCGCCGCGACGATCCTGCTGCTGGTGGACTTCCTCGCGAACTTCGAGCTCTCGTGGGCGCAGTGGCCGCTCTCGGCGCTCCTCTTCGCCTGGACCGTCCTCACCCTGCTCGTCCTGAACCGCAAGCGTCCGGAGCGTTCGCTTCCGGGGATCTTCCTCGCGCTCTGCGCCTTCCTCGCGCTGCTCGACGGCATGGACGGCGAGATGACCTGGGCCGCCTGGACCGGAATCCCCATCGCGGCCTTCTCGACGATTGGCGCCTACCCGCTCTTCCGCCGCTGGCCGCCGAAGGCGGGCGAAATGTCGCGCTTCTACGGCTTTCTGCTCGGCTTCGCCGCCGTGGAGTGCCTCTTCGTGGACGCGATGACGACTTCGGCCGGGCTTTCGTGGTCGCTGATCGTCGCCGCCTGCGTCGTGCCTCTCCTCGCGCTCATCGCCCTCTACAACCTGGAGCGCCAGCGCTGGGAGCGGTTCTTCAAGATCTGAGCGCCGCGCATTCCGCGGCGATTTCCCTGATCCGGCGCGCGCAGTTCTTCCAGCTGAACCGCCCCACCCAGGCGTCGATTTCGGCGTCGTGCAGGCCCTTGGAGCCGATGGACTCCTCGAGGGCCCGGGCGACGCTCTCCGGGTCCTTCGGGTCGAAATACGCGGCCACGGGACCGCCGACTTCGGGGAGCGAGGAGGTGTCGGAGCAGGCGACGGGCGTGCCGCAGGCGAGCGCCTCGAGCACCGGGAGCCCGAACCCCTCGTAGAGCGAAGGCAGCACGAACAGGTCGGCTAGGTTGTAGAAGGCCACGAGGTCCTCCTGGCAGACCATGCCGGCGTGGACGGCGAGCCCCTCGAGCCCCAGCTCCTTTTCGCGGGTGCCGCGCGTGCGGCCGTCGAACGCCTTGCCGACGAACACGAGGCGGCAGTCTTCGCGGCCCCGCATGCGGGCGAAGCCCTCCAGGAGCCCGTCCAGGTTCTTGTGGGGCAGCAGGTTCCCGACGTACAGGATGATCTTCTTGCCGCGGGGGACGCCGTACTTGTCGTGGAGATAGTCGATCTCCGCGCGGCTCTTGCGGACGAATTCGCCGCCGACGCCCAGCGGGACGACGTCTATCCTGCCCGGATCGGCCCCGCAGATGCGGACCAGGTCGTTCTTCGTGCTCTCGGACACCGTCATGATGCGGTCCGCGCGACGGCAGACGAACCAGAAGATGAACCTGAAATACAGGTGCGCGAGCCTGGACGGCAGGAATTCCGGATGGACGAGGTGGGTGAGGTCGTGGACGGTCACGATCATCCTGCCGCGGTAGAACAGCGGCACGTTGCAGTGCGGGACGTGCAGCACGTCCGGCCGCGCCCTGCGCAGCCTGCGGTAGGGGAACTTCAGCTGCTCCCGGAAGCCGTAGATGCCGCTCGAGAAGGGAACCTGCTCCGGAACGCAGTCCCTGTAGCCCTCGAGGTCCTTCGGGTCGCCGAGCGCCACGGCGTAGCCCACGTCCCTGAGCCAGTGCTGGATGCAGGTGCCGATTCCGGACCGGCTCACCATGCGGGCGTCGATTGCGATTCTCGGTTCCGGATTCATGCTTGGACATTTATAGCTTTTTTCTGTTCATTTTTCCCAACAAACGCCTCAAAAACGGCCAATTTCGCAAAACAGCGCGAAAGAAGGCGGCTGCCGTCCGAAGTCCTCTAACTAAATTGGAGACATGATGAAAAACCGCATCGTTTCCGCGCTTCTCCCGTCCCTGCTGCTGGTCTCGGCCTCGGCCCTCGCGCAGCCGGAACAACGGACCTACAACATCGAAGGCCGGGCGGTCGACTCCGTCTCCTCCGCCCCGATTCAGGGCGCGGAAGCCGAGCTGGTCCGCGTGGGCTTCTCCGCGACGACGGACGCCGACGGGCGCTTCCGCATCTTCGGAACCGAGCAGAGCGGCGCGCTCTCCGGGACCTTCTCCCTTTCCTCGCGCGCGGACTTCCTCTCGGCCACGCGCGAGCTCCGCCTCTCGCTCGGGACCGCCGGGCCGGTCGAGCTGACGCTCTTCGACGTCCGCGGGCAGTCGCGGCTCCTCCACCGGGGCTCGCACGCCGCCGGCGAATACACCTTCGCGCTCGACGCCATGCTCGACCGTCCGCTCGGCGCGGGCGTCTACGTCCTCCGCGTGAAGACGGGCGAGTTCACGGAGACCTTCAAGCTCGCCGGCACGGGCGACGTCGCCCGCTCCACGGCCCACGCCAAGACCGTGCGCTACGGCGCGAAGTCGGGCGCGGCGATCGACACCGTCGTCGTGGAGAAGGAGGGCTACCTTCCCAGGCGCGTCGCCCTCTTCGAACTCGTCGCCGACCTGGGCGACGTCGCGCTGGTTCCGCTCTCCTCCGGCGAACCCTCCTCGTCCTCCGACGAAGAGAGCAGCAGTTCGAGCAGCTCTTCCAGTTCCTCCAGCTCGTCCAGCTCCAGCAGCTCGTCGTCTTCGAGCAGCTCCTCCTCCAGCAGCTCGTCTTCGAGCTCCTCTTCGTCGAGCAGCAGCTCCAGCTCCTCGAGCTCCAGCAGTTCGCAGCCCAACCGCGCCCCCGTGGCCGCGGACGACGACATTCCGGCGACCGACGAAGGCTTCATCGTCTCGACCCTCGCGCCCGGCCTGCTCGCCAACGACTCCGATCCCGACGGCGACGTCCTCGTCGCCTCGAAGGTCTCCGATCCCGCGCACGGCTCCGTGACCGTCAACGCCGACGGCTCCTTCTCCTACGTCCCCGCCGCGGGCTGGCACGGGACCGACTCCTTCGAATACCGCGCCTGCGACCCGAGCGGGCTCTGCGACACCGCGGCGGTCTCGCTCGTCATCAACGCCGTCAACGACGCGCCCGAAGCGGACGACGACGCCTACGAAACGGCCGAAGACGCCGTGCTGGAGGTCTCCGCCGCGAACGGCCTGCTCGCCAACGACTCCGACCCCGACGGCGACGCCCTCGTCGCCTCGATGGTCTCCGGCCCCGCGCACGGGACCGCGACCGTCAACGCCGACGGCTCGTTCACCTACACGCCCGAGGCGAACTGGAACGGGACCGACTCCCTCGTCTACCGCGCCTGTGACCCGAGCGGACTCTGCGGCGAAGCCACGGCGACGTTCGTCGTGAGCCCGGTCAACGACATGCCCGTCGCCGGCGCCGACTCCGGAACGACGATGAAGAACGTGCGCCTGGAGGTCGCCGCGCCCGGCCTGCTCGCCAACGACTCCGACGTCGATGGAGACGTCCTCGAGGCCTCCAAGAGGACGAATCCCGCCCACGGCACGGTCACGGTCGGTGCCGACGGCTCCTACGCCTACGTTCCCGAGCACAACTTCTCGGGCGAGGACTCCTTCGAATACCGCGTCTGCGACGCCTCGCTCTGCGCCGGCGCGACCGTCCGGATCGTCGTCCTCGCCTCCAACGACGCGCCCGAGGCCGTCGCCGACTCCTACTCCGTCGACGAGGACGAAACGCTGGACGTCTCCGCGCCCGGCCTGCTCGCCAACGACTCCGATTCCGACGACGACGCGCTCTCCGTCGCGCTCGTGGACGGCGCGGAACACGGCGCGCTGACCCTGAACGCCGACGGCTCCTTCTCCTACGCGCCCGACGCGAACTGGAGCGGAAGCGATTCCTTCTCCTACAGGGCCTGCGACGCCGCGCTCTGCGACACCGCCGAAGTCTCGATCACGGTGAACGCCGCTCCCGACGCCCCCGCCGCGAACGACGACGCCTACTCCGTCGCCGAAGACGGACACCTGAACGTCACCGAAGGAAGAGGCGTTCTCGCCAACGACTCCGACGCCGACGGCGACGCACTGACCGCGACGCAGCTCACCGACCCCGCCCACGGCACGGTCACCCTCTATTCGAACGGCGCCATCTCCTACGCCCCCGACGCGAACTGGAACGGGCTCGACGCCTTCTCCTACAAGGCCTGCGACGCGAGCGGACTCTGCGGAGAGGCCATGGTGCGGATCACGGTCGACCCCGCGAACGACGACCCCGTCCCGACGGCCGACGCCTACGAAACCGACGAGGACGTCGCGCTGAACGTCTCCGCCGCCGAAGGGCTTCTCGCCAACGACTCCGACCCCGACGGAGACAACCTGACCGCGGACAAGTACTCCGACCCCGCTCACGGCTCCGTCACGGTCAACGCCGACGGCTCCTTCACTTACGTTCCGAACGCGAACTGGAGCGGCGAAGACTCCTTCCAGTACATCGCGAACGACGGCCATCTGACCGTCCCCGCCACCGTGACGATCACGGTGAACGCCGTCAACGACGCGCCCGCCGCCAACGACGACGCCTACTCCGTCGCCGAAGACGGCCACCTGAACGTCACCGAAGGAAGGGGCGTTCTCGCCAACGACACCGACGCCGACGGCGACAACCTGACCGCGACGCAGCTCACCGACCCCGCCCACGGCACGGTCACCCTCTATTCGAACGGCGCCATCTCCTACACCCCCGACGCGAACTGGAACGGGCTCGACGCCTTCTCCTACAAGGCCTGCGACGCGAGCGGACTCTGCGGAGAGGCCATGGTGCGGATCACGGTCGAACCCGCGAACGACGACCCCGTTCCGACCGCCGACGCCTACGAAACCGACGAGGACGTCGCGCTGATCGTCTCCGCCGGCGAAGGGCTCCTCGCCAACGACGCCGACCCCGACGGCGACGCCCTGACCGCCTCCAAGGTCTCCAATCCGGCCCACGGCTCCGTCACGGTCAACGAAGACGGCTCCTTCACCTATACCCCGAACGCGAACTGGAGCGGCGAAGACTCCTTCCAGTACGTCGCGAACGACGGCCATCTGACCGTCCCCGCCACCGTGACGATCACGGTCCGCGCCGTCAACGACAAGCCGGCCGCGACCGACGACGCCTACGCGGGCGACGAGGACGGGACCCTCTCCGTCGCCGCGAACGCCGGGCTCCTCGCCAACGACACGGACGTCGACGGCGGCGCCCTGACCGCCTCCAGGGTCTCCAACCCGGCCCACGGCTCCGTCACGGTCAACGCCGACGGCTCCTTCTCCTACGCGCCCGACGCCAACTGGCACGGCACCGACGGCTTCACCTACCGCGCCTGCGACGCAGGCGGGCTCTGCGACACCGCCGCCGCGACGATTGTCGTGAACTCCGTCAACGACAAGCCCGTCGCGGCCGACGACGCCTACGAGACCGACGAGAACGTCGCGCTGGAGGTCGCCGCCTCCGGCCCGCTCGCCAACGACTCCGACCCCGACGGCGACGCCCTGACCGCCGCCAAGGTCTCCAATCCGGCCCACGGCACCGTCGCGGTCAACGCGAACGGCTCGTTCGTCTACACCCCCGCCGCCGACTGGTTCGGGGAAGACTCCTTCTCCTACAAGGCCTGCGACGCCGGCGGACTCTGCGACACCGCCACGGTCGTCGTCACGGTGAACGAAGTCCAGCAGCAGAGCAGCTCCAGCTCCTTCAACGGCGTCGCCTGCCACGCGCTCGACTGCGTGGACGACGTCCCCGACTCCCACGGCGGCGGATGGGTCCAGGGCGAGGAATGCTCCTACGGCGGGCACAACTGGACCGCGAAATACTGGACGAGCACCACGCCTCCCGGCGACGCGTGGACGGACGACGGCGAATGCGGCGTCGAAGTCAGCTCCTCTTCGAGCTCCTCCTCGTCAAGCAGCAGCTCCAGCAGTTCTTCGAGCTCCAGCTCTTCCAGCAGCTCCTCCTCTTCGAGTTCGTCCAGCAGCTCCAGCAGCTCGTCCAGCTCGAGCAGCTCCTCCGAATCCGGCTCGATCTGCGACGGCGTCCCCGCCTTCGTCGCCGGCGACTGGTCGACCCAGGGCAAACGCGCCGTCTGGAACAACCACCTCTACAGCTGCGAAACGGCCGGCTACTGCGAAGTGCCCGAAGGCCACAACCCCAGCTCCTACGGCTGGACCGACCTGGGCGACTGCGGCGACTCCCCCGTCTCCAGCAGCTCCAGCAGCTCCTCCAGCTCGAGCAGTTCTTCCAGCTCGTCCAGCAGTAGCTCCTCTTCGAGTTCCAGCTCCTCCAGCAGCCGTTCTTCGAGCTCGTCGGCCCCGCAGTGCGTGACGGAACCGCTTCCCGGCACGTTCAACGCGGTCAACGGACAAGATTGGCTCGCAGGAAACCAGCAGAACAACTACGCCTCCGGCTGGACCGTTGGCGACAAGGTGGCCATCGCGAACACCGGCTGCGGCACCTACGCGACCGTCGCTCCCCAGCAGGACTCCTGGAATGTCTATCTGACCGCCGGCTGGCCCGGATCGAACGCGACCGGCGCCTCGTTCGTGAAGATCGTCAGCGGCGCGGGAATCAGCTCCTCCAGCTCGTCCAGCAGCTCCGGCCACGGCGGCAGCAGCTCCTCCGTCGCCCCCTCCGGCCGTCTCTCCTGGTTCACCGAATCGATGTTCAACCAGTATTTCCCGAACCGCAACCCGGTCTACACCTGGTCGGCGTTCCAGCAGGCGCTCGCCGCCGTGCCGCAGTTCATCCCGAACACGCTGACCGAAGCGCAACAGCGCCAGGAACTGGCGGCCGTCTTCGCCCACTGGACGCAGGAAGTCGCCGACCTGCGGTACGTCGAGGAGATCTGCGGCACGCAGGGCACCTGCCTCAACAACTACAACAGCGACTGGAGCGGCGGCAGCTATCCTCCGCAGCCCGGCAAGTCCTACCACGGCCGCGGCGCCAAGCAGCTCTCCTGGCCCGGCAACTACGGCCAGTTCTCCGAATTCTACTTCGGCGACAGGATGGTTCTCCTGCGCAACCCCGAACGGGTGATGAACGAAGGGGTGCTCGCCTTCGCCTCCTCCTTCTGGTTCTGGGCCGTGCGGACCGAAAACGGCGGCCCCTGCTCCAACGCCTTCAGGAACACCGGTTTCGGCGCCACCACCAACATCGTCAACGGCTCTCTGGAATGCGGCGGCAACTACGGCCAGAACGCACAGAACCGCGAGCAGTACTACGGCCAGTGGCTTTCGCGCCTCGGCGCCAGCGACAGCCGCTCCTACTCGACCGGCTGCCGCGGCTGGTAGCCGCCTCCAAGCGCATCGATTCCGCCTTTCCCCAATCCCCCGCCCCGCGCGGGGGATCTTTTTTTGTGTTGCGTCCGCGCAACATGTTCAATTTTCTCAACACAATTCCAAAAATCGGCGATTACGCGCCAAAATCGCGACGGCGGCCTTTCCTAAAAATTTGATACAGACGAAAACAACGAAATCCCGCCCTCTTCTCGCTAGATTGCCCCACGGGTTGCAACACACACCACCCTCGGGATGCAAGAATGAACACTTTCGGCAAACGATCTCTACTCCTGCTCTGCGCGCTCGGCTGCGCAGGCGCCGTCTCCGCGCAGACGGCGGGATTCACCGGCATCGTCGTGGACGCCGTCAGCGGCGATCCGCTCAACGGCGCCCTCGTGGCCGCGACGCGCGCGGGAACCACCGCGACGACGGACGCGAACGGCGTCTTCGGCCTCGTCTCCGGGGACGGCGCGACCGCCCTCTCCGGCGCCGCCTTCCGCGCGGAATCCGCCGTCCGCTTCTCCGGCGCGAACCGCGAACTGCATCTCTCACTTCCGGACGCCGCCGACGTCGAGCTGACGCTCTTCGACGTCCGCGGCCAGGCGCTGAACCTGCACCGCGGCTCCTACGGCGCCGGCGAATACAGCTTCTCGCTCGACGCGATGCTCGAACGTCCGCTCTCGACCGGGCTCTACGTCCTCCGCGCGAAGGTCGGGGGCGAAGTCCGCACCTTCAGCCTCGCCGGCACCGGCGACGTCGCCGCCGCCAAGACGGGCGCCCTCCGCGCCGCGAAGGCCAAGGCCGGCGCCCGCGCGACCGAGACCATCACGGTCACCATGGACGGCTACGCCGAAGTCGCGCTGCCCGTCTACGAGCAGTCCGCCGACATCGGCCTGATCCGCCTGACTCCCGAATCGGCCTCCGCCGCCGCGGCGCCCGCGCCCGCGTCCTCCTCCTGCGACGGCGTTCCCGCGTTCGCCACCGGCGTCGACTGGTCCGCGCGCGGCTACCAGGCCGTCTGGAACAACTCGCTCTACACCTGCGCCTACGTCCCCTACTTCTGCAACGTCGGCGCCGGCCACACCCCGGTCACCTACGCCTGGACCAACCTCGGCGCCTGCGGCTCGACCGGCAACTCCTCGGTCGCCGTCTCCTCGAGCTCCAAGAAGGTCTCCTCCAGCTCCAGCCAGAAGGCGAGCTCCTCCTCGAACAAGGTCTCGAGCAGCTCGCAGAAGGCCAGCTCCTCCAGCCAGAAGGTCTCCAGCTCTTCGCAGAAGGCCTCCTCCTCCAGCGCCGCCTCCGGCTCCCTCGTCTGCAAGGCCTGGTCGAGCTCGCTCTACCTCGTGAACGGCAACTGGAGCGACGGCCCCGTCGTGGCCGCCTCCGGCACCACCGGCGCCGCCTACCAGTGCAAGGCCGGGCAGGGCTCCTTCTGCTACTACTACAAGCCCGACCACACCGTCTACGGCGCCGCCGGCAGCTGGCCCGTCTACGAAAACGTCGGCGTCTGCGGCGGACAGGCCGTGAGCTCCTCCTCCCAGAAGGTCTCGTCGAGCAGCCAGAAGGTCTCCTCCTCCAGCTCGCAGAAGGCCAGCTCCTCCTCCCAGAAGGTCTCCAGCAGCAGTTCCCAGAAGGTCAGCTCCTCCTCCCAGAAGGTCTCCTCCAGCTCCAGCGTCTCCTGGAACAAGGCCAACCTGACCTGGTACACCTCGTGGCCCGAACCCGGCAGCGAAGAGTGCGAAGACTACAACGGCTGCACCTGGGCCGGCCGCTTCGCCGGCGTCGAAGGCCAGATGAGCGAAGAGTGGGTCGCCGCGCACAACATCATCGCCATCCACGAAAAGGACTGGAACCAGTACAAGCTGAAGACCTTCCGCCTGCGCAAGAACGGCTACACCATCGACGCCCAGGTCCTCGACATGTGCGCCGACAGCGACTGCAACGGCTGCTGCACCAAGAACGCCAGCGCCAACGGCTACAACTTCCTGATCGACATCGAATCCTACACCAAGGCCCGCTTCCACAACCAGGGCTCCGGCACCGTGGAATGGATCTGCCTCGACTGCAACGGCCAGAGCGTCAGCTCCAGCAGCAAGACCAGCTCCTCCTCGAAGAAGACGTCGTCCTCCTCCAGCCAGAAGGCCAGCTCCTCCTCCAAGAAGAGCTCCTCCTCCGCCGCGTCGAACGAATGCGTGACGACCGCGCTCCCCGGCAAGTTCAACGTGACCGCGGGCAGCAACATGCTCGCCGGCTACCAGCAGAACAACTACGACGCGCAGGGCGGCCAGTGGCGCGCCGGCGACAAGATCGCCGTCGCGAACACCGGCTGCGGCACCTACGCCGTCGTCGGACCGCAGCAGGACACCTGGAACGTCTACCTGACCTCCGGCTGGACGGGCTCCAACGGGACCGGCGTCTCGTTCGTGAAGATCGAAAGCGGCGCGGGCAACGGCGGCAACTCCTCCGTCGCCTACAGCAGCTCCAGCAAGAAGACCAGCTCCTCCTCGGCCTCCTCGAACTCGGGCCGCCTCTCCTGGTTCACCGAATCGATGTTCAACAGCTACTTCCCCAACCGCAACCCGGTCTACACCTGGGCCGCCTTCCAGGAAGCGCTGGCCAGGGTGCCGGACTTCATCCCCGAATCGCTGGGCGAAGCCAAGCAGCGCGAGGAGCTGGCCGCCGTCTTCGCCCATTGGAAGCAGGAAGTGGCCGACCTCTACTACATCGAGGAGATCTGCGGCACGCAGGGCACCTGCCTGAACCACTACAACACCGACTGGAGCGGCGGCGCCTACCCCGCGCAGCCCGGCAAGTCCTACCACGGCCGCGGCGCCAAGCAGCTCTCCTGGCCCGGCAACTACGGCCAGTTCTCCGAATACTACTTCGGCGACAAGATGGTCCTCCTGCGCAACCCCGAACGGGTGATGAACGAGGGCGTGCTGGCCTTCGCCTCCTCCTTCTGGTTCTGGGCCGTCCGCACCGAAAGCGGCGGGCCCTGCTCCCGCGCCTTCTGGAACACCGGCTTCGGCGCCACCACCAACATCGTGAACGGCGCCCTGGAATGCGGCGGCGCCTACGGCGCCCAGGCCCAGGCCCGCGAGAGCTACTACGGCCAGTACCTCTCCAAGCTCGGCGCCTCCGACAGCCGTTCCTACAGCGCCGGCTGCCGCTAGTCCGGACCTCGGTTCAATCGAAATCCCCCGCCCCGCGCGGGGGATTTCGCGTTTTTGGGCGATTTTCGCTTGTCTTCTCCGGAATCTTCCACGTTTGCCAACCATTTCCCGCATTTTTTTTGACGCTTTTTCCGAAAAAGAGAGGTAAAATAGGGGAAGAAACCCTTCCCAACGAGGAGATTCAAGATGCGCACATTCCTCTCTTCCACCCTCCGCGCCCCGGCGACGGCGATTCTCTTCGCCTCCGCCCTCCTTCTGGCCGCGGTCGGCTGCTCCGACGATTCGGGCAGCGGCCCCTCCAATTCCGAGCCCGGCCTCAGCTCCGACTCCGGGAACAGCCAGGGCGGCGAAGGCGGCAGCCAGGGCGGCGAAGGCGGCGGTTCCTCCCAGAGCGGCGGCGGCCCGGGCCTCAGCTCCTCCATCGACCTGGGCCCCGACTACAACAAGGACGTGCCGACGACGGGCACTCCCCGCTACTCGCTGACCGACGCGGACTTCGCGCCCGGATCGGGCAACGGCGGCGTCCCGGAAACCGGCGACTGCGGATCCGAAACGGGCGACATCTCCCCCGCCAACGGCTGCATGCGCTACATCGGGCGCGTCTACAACAACACCGCGGACGGCACCGTGGACTACAACTGGCCCGGCATCGTCACCATGGCGAACTTCAAGGGGACCAGCGTGGCGGCGAAGTTCCAGATCGAAGCCTCGATGGACGGCAACATGTGGTTCGACGCCTACGTCGACGGCAAGAAGGTGGTCCGCTACCCCGTCTCCTCGCCCGCGGTCTCCGGCGCGGCGACCGACGGACAGACCGTGATCTACAACCACGGTTCGCTCCGCCTCTGGAAAGACTCCGTCGAATACGTCCTCGCGCGCAATCTGACGGACGGCGAACACGAACTGGTCCTCGTCAAGCGCAGCGAATCCAACTTCGCCGCCGTGAAGTTCGCCGGGCTCAAGCTCGACGCGGGCAAGGGGCTCGCCCGGATTCCGACGGCCCGTTCCGACCGCCGCATCGAGGTGATCGGCGACTCCTACTCCGTGGGCTACGGCGACGAATACCCCGACCCCTCTCTGGTCAACGACACCAGGCCCTACGTGCAGAGCCGCTCCGGCGGCGCCTGCTCCGACGAGCAGTTCCACGCCTACACCAACAGCGGCGTGGCCTACGCCCACGCGCTGGCCGACATGCTCGGCGCGGAAGTCCACCTGAACGCCTACTCCGGCCTGGGCATGGAGCGCAACTACAACGGCAACACCGCCTACGACTCGTACCCCGGCTACTACGGCCGCGTGCTGCAGCACGACGAGACGGTCAAATACGACCCGAACGTCTGGCATCCCCAGCTGATGGTGATCATGCTCGGCACCAACGACTTCTCCATGCTGCTCAACCCCGGCGAAATCTACGCCGACTCCAACGCGCTGTTCGCCGCCTACCGCGCCAGCTACCACGCGTTCCTGCACAAGCAGCGCGAACTCCACCCCGGCATCAAGTTCATCGTCGGCGGCACGCCTCTCGACATCAACGTCGCGGGGAACATGCAGATGAACCAGGCCCAGGTCGTGATCGACGAAGAGCGCGCGGCCGGCAACAACGACGTCGTCTTCTACAAGTTCTCCAACCTCACGGGCTACGGCTGCGCCTGGCATCCGGGCTGGAAGCTCCAGAGGGACTGGGGCCGCCAGATCGCCAACCTCGTGGCGTCCGACGCCGAAGGGGTCTTCCAGCTGGGCTGGAACGTGGTGCGCGACAACAACCTCCCCTGGGGCGGCGCCGAGCACTACTGGTACGGCGACGACAACGTCCTTCCCCTGAACTAGCGGGCCGTTTCCGCTCCGCAAAAGGAAAGCCCCTCGGAAGAGGGGCTTTTCGCTTGTCCGAACTTCTCCGGGAACCCGGTTCAGCGCTTGTCGCGCGGAACGTAGTCGTTTTCCGTCTTGCCGATGTAGATCTGGCGGGGGCGGTTGATCTTGGAGTGCGGGTTCGAGTGGTTCTCGCGCCAGTGCGCGATCCAGCCGGGGATGCGCCCGATGGCGAAGAGCACCGTGAACATGTCGACCGGGATCCCGATCGCGCGGAGCAGCGTGCCGGAGTAGAAGTCGACGTTCGGGTAGAGCTTCCGCTCGACGAAGTAGTCGTCGCGGAGAGCCAGTTCCGAGAGCTCCTGCGCGATGTCGAGCAGCTCGTCGTTCTTGTGGAGCTTGGCGAGCACGTCGTTCGCCGCCTGCCGCAGGATCTTGGAGCGCGGGTCGAAGTTCTTGTAGACGCGGTGGCCGAACCCCATCAGGCGGATGTGGTTCTCCTTGTTCTTCACCTTTTCGAGGAACTCCTTCGGCCGCATGCCCGATTCGCCGATGTGCTTCAGCATCTCGATCACCGCGACGTTCGCGCCGCCGTGGAGCGGGCCCCAGAGCGCGCTGACGCCCGAGGCGCAGGAGGTGAAGAGGTTGGCCCCCGAGCTCGCGACCATGCGCACCGTGGAGGTGGAGCAGTTCTGCTCGTGGTCGGCGTGGAGGATGAGGAAGAGGTTGAGCGCCCGCGCGACCACCGGATCGGGGATGTAGTCGTCGTAGGGGTTCGAGAACATCATGTGGAGGAAGTTCTCGCAGTACTTGAAGTTGCGGCGCGGGTAGTTCATCGGGGCGCCGATGGACTTGCGATAGCTCGCGGCGGCCAGCGTGCGGACCTGGGAGATCAGGCGCGCGGCGGCGGCCTCCAGCTTGGACTCCTCGTCGATGCTGAGGTAGTCGCCGTGGTAGCAGCTGAGCGCGTTGATCATGGCCGAGAGGATCGCCATCGGCGGGGCGCCGGTGGGGAACCCTTCGTAGTGGTGGCGCAGGTCTTCGTGGATCGCGGCGTTGAGCGTCAGCTGCTCGGAGAAGTGGGCCGCCTCCTCGGGGGTGGGAAGCCGCCCCCAGATGACGAGCCAGGCGGTCTCGACGAACGTGCTCTTCTCGGCGAGCTGTTCGATCGGGATGCCCCGGTAGCGCAGAATCCCCTTGTCGCCGTCGATGTAGGTGATGGCGGACTTGCACGAGGCGGTGTTCCCGTAGCCGTCGTCGAGCATCACCGCCCCCGATTCCTTGTAGAACCGGGAGATGTCGAGCCCGATCTGGCCTTCGGTCCCCACCACGACGGGGAGTTCGTAGGTCTTGCCGTTCAGTTCGAGTTTCGCGACTTCTGCCATAGGCCTCAAAAATAGTGTTTTGCGAGCCAGTCGCGAAGGAGCCCGGCTCGGCGGGCGAATTCGCGCTCCTCGCCCACGAGCGACAGGACCAGGACCCCCTCCTCGTCGAAGTCGTAGAAGAAGCCGGGATGGACGAAAAGCCCCGTTTCGCCGAGCAGGCGGAGCGTCAGCTCCTCCTCGTCGGCGCCGTCGACCCGCAGGAGGGCGTACCAGCCCGCCGGTTCGGACATGATCCGGACCTTCGGGAAGAGCGGCCCGAACGTCGCCAGGAAGGCCTCCCGGTTCCGCTCCACGCGCGACTTGAGGAGCGCGCTCGCCCGCGGGACGAGCTCCAGCCAGGTCCCGAGCGAGGCCTGCGCGGGGCCGCCGACGTTCAGGCAGGCGTCCGCGGCGTGCTCCAGGGCGTCGTTCCAGGCGCGGAGGTCGTCCTCGGGCCCGTAGAGGCGCATCCACGAGAGCTTGAGCTGCGGCCCCGCGAGCCACTTCGAGAGCCCGGAGAGGACCGCGACCGGGATTCCGAGCGAGCCCCAGTCGCACGCGGGCTTCTCCCCGCCGTCGGCCAGCAGCCGGAAGACCTCGTCCACGACCAGGACCAGGCCGTTCGCGCGGCAGAACTCCGCGATGCGGATCCATTCCGAGGCGCTCGGCGCCGCTCCCGTCGGGTTGTGCGGAGCCACGACCACGACGGCGCGCGCGGCCCCGCGGGAAACGCGCAGCGCCGCGCTCCAGGCGGCGAAGTCGCAGGCCCACCGCTTCAGGCAGCCGCCTTCGGAGCGCGGCGCGAGCGGCGCCGGAACCGTCTTCACGGCCGCGAGGGCGGCGATCTCCTCGAAGAGCGGGTAGCCCGGTTCGGGCACGAGCACCGCGTCGCCCGGGTCGCAGAGCGTCTGGAAGAGCCAGGAGTAGAGTTCGCTCGTGGAGGCCGAGAGGAAGATCCGTTCCGGGTCGATCTCCTCGCCCCATTTCCGGTAGAAGGCGGACAGCGCCCGCCGCGCCGCGGGCGTTCCGTGCGGGTCGGGCCGGTAGCTCTTCCAGAGGGAGGCGTCGCCCAGCGGCGCGGCGATCTCGTCCCAGGGCAGGCCGAGCTCCGCGGAGGTGGGGTCCGTCGAGACCAGCGAGAGGACCGGCTTCCCCTCCCGTTCGCGCTCCTCGCGCAGGGAGAGCAGCGGGGAGGCGGTCTCCCCGCTCCAGGGAAGGCGTCCGGAGAGGCGCATCAGCGTTCCTCCTCGTCTTCCTCCACCGCCTTGCGCACGGAGGTGATCGTCCGGGTGCGGTAGTTCGGGGCGTTGGCGTAGAGCCGCTTCATCCCCTTCACGGTCATCCAGATGCCGATCAGGAAGAAGGCCAGGAGCCCGGCGCCCACGTCCCACTCCGCCCGGACGACGAAGCCCGCGCCGAAGAGGCCCGCGTAGATCGAGCCGGTGCCCATCAGCCAGAGGAAGAGCGATTCGAGCAGGCGGCGCTTGGTCGGGCCCGCCGAGGGGATGCCGCGCCAGAAGCCCATCGGGCGGACGTGGGCCACGAACCGCTCCAGGACCGCCTGTTCGCAGGGCGACGTGGCGAAGGTGACGACCACGCAGACGACCCCGCTGACCAGCGAGATCAGGGCGATGGCGTGCGTCGGGTGCGAGCAGACCGATTCGGGGAAGATTCCGCCCAGCCCGTTGGCCACGCAGAGCCAGTTGGCCACGGAGAGCGACAGCGCGCAGATCAGGCCGGAGAGCTCCGTCCAGGCGTTCGTCCTCCACCAGAACCAGCGCAGGAGGTGCGGGATGCCCATCCCGGCCATCATGCCGCCGTAGAACTCCCAGATCGTGCCGATTTCGTCCACGTGGGCCGCCACCAGGAGCGAAAGCGCGGCCACGGCCAGGCAGGAGAGGCGCGCGACGAGCCGCTGCTCGACGTAGTTCAGGCGCCGTTTGCGCTGGAACCACCGGCTGTAGAGGTCCACCGCGATGTAGCTCGCGCCCCAGTTGACGTGCGATGCGACGCTGGACATGAAGGCCGCGAACATCGCCACCAGCGCGAACCCGAGCATCCCGGGCGGGAGGACGTCGCGCATCATCGTGGGGATCGCCATCTCGCGGTCCTCGACGAACCTCCCGTCGCGGAGGGCGAGCATCGTGAAGCCTCGGATCGGGCACTCGGCCGGGTTCTCGGCGCAGAAGAGCTGGAGTTCCGTGCAGGTCTCCGCCTCCATGCAGGCGTTCATCTCCTGCGCGAGCTGGTCGTAGTCCTGGCGTGGGTAGAGGACGAGCCCGACGAGCGCGACCGCGATCCAGGGCCAGTGGCGCAGCACGAAGTTCCCCACGGCGTAGAGGAGCGATCCGTATTCCGCGTCGGCGGGGGTCTGCGCGGCCTGGAACTGCTGCGCGGCGTAGCCCGAGCCGTCCACGGCGCCGTGGGTCCACCAGAGGAAGCCGAGCGAGAGGAGGAGGGCGCTGACCGGCATCCCGAGCGTCTCGCCGGAGATGCCGCCGCCGAGGTCGGGGACGAAGGCCGCCACCTGGGAGGCGGTGAGGATCGCGTTCCCCGCGGAGTCGCGGACCGCCTCGCCGGCGGAGGGATAGAGGATCTCGAGCTTCGCCCAGAGCCGGGAGAGCCCGCCCACCTTGAAGACCGCGAAGAGGGCGACGCCGGCGGTCGCCGCGATGGCCAGGGCCACCTGGATCGTGTTGGCGACGAGGACCGCGCGCAGCCCGCCGAGCAGGGAATAGACGAGGACCACGGCGAGCAGCGCGAGGATCGTCAGGGAGGTGTCGAGCCCCTCGGGGCGCAGGAACGCGGGGACGGCCCCGTCCAGGAGCGCGTAGTTCGCCTCGCCGACGATGGCTTTCCAGGAGACGAGCGGGCGGACGATCTTGGCCATCGCCGCCAGGATCCAGCCCATCACGATGGAGTTGACCACCACGCCCGAGACGAAGGCCTTCACGGTCCGCAGGACGCGCGTGGGAACGGCGTCCCCGCCGTAGCGCAGGGCGACCAGCTCGGCGTCGGTCAGGACCGAGGCCTGGCGCCACCGGGCGGCGAAGAAGATGGTCATCGCCATCGTCCCGAGGACGCCGCCCCACCAGAACCAGTTGGCCGAAATGCCGTATTTCGCCACCCAGCCCGAAATCACCAGGGGGGTGTCCGAGGCGAACGTGGTCGCCACGAGCGAGCCGCCGATCCACCACCAGCGGTTCCGCCGCCCGCCCGCGAAGAAGCCGGTGTAGCACTCCGGGGGGCTGCCCGGGGGCACGGTCCCGGGCAGGGGCCGGGGGATGTGGCGGAATCGCCATCCGAGGGCGAGGAAAAGGACCAGATAGCCCAGGATGACGCAAAGGTCGGCGGTTTGCAGCATATGCTCCCTCAAAACTAGCTAAATATGGCTATGCTCTCGTCCTGCCGAAAGGGATCCGTCCTCTTCGCCTTCGCGCTTTTTGCGCTCTCCGGAGCGTCCGGAAACGCGGACGCGCAGGAGCTGACCGCGCCCGAACGGACCCGCGCGGAGGAGGAGAGCCAGATTCCCGTGGACAGCGCCGAAATCCGGGCGAAGGACTCCACGGACCGCGCCAACGCGCCCGACACGGTGGAGTACCAGGCGCTCGAGATCGGCTACTGGCTGCAGAAGTCGCAGCTCCGGCTCAGCACGGGCGCGCAGCTCCGCTACCAGAACAGCCAGCTCCTGGCCGACACCATCGACTACTCGTCCAAGACCCTCGTCGTGGAGGCCACGGGCGAGCCGACGCTCAAGGACAAGTCCAGCCCCGACCTCGTCGGCCACAAGATGAAGTACGACCTCAAGCGCAAGGTCGGGCAGGTCTTCTACGGCTCCGCGCGCCAGGACAACCAGCAGTTCAACGGCATGGACATCCGCCGCCTCTCCGACGGGCGCGTCGAGATCGCCCGCGGCGACTTCTCCACCTGCGACAGCCTGGAGGACCAGCACTACTACTTCTACGCGCGGCGCATGACGATGAAGCCCAACGAGAGCATGGTCGCGCGCCCCGTCGTCCTCAACATCGCCGACGTCCCGATCCTCGTCCTCCCCTTCCTCGCCGCGCCGATCGGGAACGAACGCCGCTCCGGCCTCCTCACGCCCAAGTTCGGCGGCGACCAGGCGCAGGGCTTCTACATCGAGAACCTGGGCTTCTACTGGGCGACCAACGAATACATGGACCTCTCCGTCAGCGGAGACCTGATGGAAGGGGAAGAGGGCAACTTCGACAAGACGAAGCTGAACGGCACCATGCGCTACAACAAGCGCTACGTGCTCGACGGCAACGTCAGCTACAACTGGTGGCTGCAGGACCTCGACCCGGACCACGGCGGCGGCTGGGACCTCCACTTCAAGCACGCGCAGAAGCTGACGCCCGACGGCCGCACCACGCTCTCCGGCGAAGGCAGCTTCGTCTCGTCCAACGACATCCGCCAGGCCAACGGCACCGACCGCGAGACCGTGCTCGACCAGCAGGCCAACGCCACGCTCTCCTTCCGGCACCAGTGGCGCAACAACGCCACCCTGAACGCCACCGTCAAGCAGGAGCAGCAGCTCACGCCGACCAACGCCACGCTCCCCTCGTCGAGGCAGCTCCCCGACGTCTCCTTCACCGCGGGCGGGCAGCTCTTCGGGCGCGACCCCGACCCCTACGACACCTCCGAGGCGAAGTGGTGGGAGAACGTCACCTACAGCTACAGCTTCCGCGGGAACCAGTACATGCGCGAGGTCGAGCGCACCAAGGACCACGAGCGCGGCGCCGGCGTGGACGACACCACCTGGCTGGGCGCCAAGGACGAGCTGACCCTGCGCTACCAGGGCTCCCTCGGGCGCTACGTCAGCGTCACCCCGAGCGTCACCTGGAAGGACTACTGGAGCGCCGACGAGCGCGACCTGCGCGACAGCTCGATCCACTCCAAGGTCGACCCCTCGAACGGGTTGTTCGGCGCCTACGACTACCAGTTCAACGCCGGCGTGACGGCGAACACCAAGCTCTACGGCACCTGGCTGCCCGAATGGGGGCGCTTCACCGGCATCCGGCACGTCGTCAGCCCCTCGGTCGGGTGGAACTGGGCGCCCGAGCTCGACAGCAACCGAAAAATGGTGATGAACCCGCTGATCCACCCGCGCTCCACCTACCAGGAGGAGCAGCAGACCCTCCAGCTCGGCCTGGGCAACGACTTCGACCTGAAGTACCTCCTCGCGGAAAGCGGGACAGGCAAGGGCGACAGCGCCAAGGCGGAGAAGAAGTACGGGCACGTCAAGATCCTCAGCCTCAACAGCAGCGCCAACTACAACTTCGCGAAGAACGACAGCAACTGGAGCGACATCTCCAGCCGCGTCACGGTCCAGTTCTCGCAGAACTACGCCTTCACGGTCAACTTCGTCCACACGCTCTACGACTCGTGGAGCGAGGACGCCGACCCCTACGCCCCGGGGGCTCCGATCCTGAAGTCCTACTCCTACAGCTTCAACCGCTCGTTCCGCTGGGGCGGGAAGTTCAACGCCGGGCTCCCCCGCTCGCTGCACGACTACGAGACGACCCCGTGGAGCGCCGGCGTCTCCTACTCCTACTCGTTCAACGCCTCGCGCGTCTCCAAGGAGGCCTTCAAGGAGACCTCCAGCCACAGCGCCTCGCTCAACGCCGGGCTGAACCCCTCGCCCGGCTGGAAGATGAGCTACGGAACGCACTACAACTTCGCCGACGCCGAGTTCGCCGAGCACCGCTTCTCGTTCGAGCGCAAGCTCCACTGCTGGCAGATGAACTTCACCTGGACCCCCGTCGGCCCCGCGCGCGGCTGGTCCTTCTCCGTCAACGTCACCGACCTGCCCGACATCAAGCTCCAGGCCGCGGACAACCACCGTTCGAAATCCTAGATTTGAGGCAAAACGGAGCGTTCCATGCAAGTCATCATCCCCGTCGCCGGAATCGGTTCCCGCCTTCGCCCCCAGACGCTCTTCCTGCCCAAGTCGCTGCTGCCCGTGGGCGGGTCGAACATCCTGGGCCACATCATCGACAGCCTGGACGGGCTGGAGATCAGCGAGCTGATCCTGGTCACCGGCTACAAGGGCGAGCTGATCGAGGAGTACATGGCCCGCCGCAAGGTGGAGCGCGCCCCCCTCTCCGACATCCCGGTCCGCTTCGTCCACCAGGCCAAGCCGCGCGGGCTGGGCGAGGCGATCCACCTCTGCACCCCGCACTTCCGCGAAAACGAGCCCGTGCTGATCGTGCTGGGCGACACGCTCTTCAAGGCGAACCTCCGCGCCATCGTCTCGAGCCCGGTCTCGCAGATCTGCACGCGCAAGGTGACCGACCCGGAACGGTTCGGCGTGGTGGTGACCGACGACAACGGCCGCATCCAGACGCTCGTGGAGAAGCCCACGAAGTTCGTCTCGGACCAGGCGATCGTCGGCATCTACTGGATCCGCGAGTCGGGCGCGCTGAAGGAGGCGCTCGACCAGATCGTGGCGAACAACATCCGCACCTCGGGCGAATACCAGCTGACCGACGCGCTGGCGCGCATGCTGGAGATGGGCGTCGAGTTCCGCTCCGCCGCCATCGGCGACTGGCTGGACTGCGGCAAGCCCGAGACGCTGCTCGAGACCAACCGCAAGCTGCTGGCCGAGCAGACCCGCAACTGCTCCCCCATGCTGGTCAACTGCAAGCTGCTCCCGCCCTACTTCATCGGCGAGAACGTGCGCCTGAGCCACTGCACCGTCGGCCCGAACGTCTCGCTCTTCGCGAACGTGGAGGCGACCGACAGCGAGATCTCCGACAGCGTGATCGGCGAGGGGACGCGCATCCGCTCCTCGCGCCTGCGCAGCACGCTGACCGGGCGCCACTGCGCCGTGGAGAACTTCACGGGCTCCCTGAACCTCGGCGACTACAGCGAGGTCGGCACGCTTTGACCGCCCCCCTCGTCCTGGCCTCGGGTTCGCCGCGCCGGCGCGCGATCCTGGAACGGATCGGGGTCCCCTTCGTCTGCGAAAAGCCGGACTGCCCCGAGGTCTCCCTTCCCGGGGAGCCCGAACGGACCGTCCTCTCGAACGCCCGCGCCAAGGCGCTCTCCGTCTCCGCGCGCCGTCCCGGGGACCGGGTCCTGGGCTGCGACACGGTCGTGGCGCTGGACGGCGCGCTCTTCGGGAAGCCGGGGTCCGAGGAGGAGGCGCGGGCCATGCTCCGCGCGCTCGCCGGGAGGACGCACGACGTCTGGACCGGCCTGGCCCTCGTCCGCGGCGGGAGGATTCTCGGCGAGCGCGCCGCGCGCACCCGGGTCCGGTTCCGCGCCTACGGCGAGGAGGAGATCGACCGCCAGATCGCCTCGGGCGAGCCGATGGACAAGGCGGGCGCCTACGGGATCCAGTCCTTCGGCGCGAGGCTCGTCGAAAGCGTCGAGGGCTGTTTCTACAACGTCGTGGGATTGCCTATCTTTGCGGTTATAGAACTTTTGGAAAGCCGGGGCCGCGAGCCATGAGCGAAGAAAGCACAGAAAACAAGCCGAAGGCCGAATCCGTCGGCCAGATCATCGTCAAGGCGCGCGAGGCGCGCGGCATGGAGCGCGAAGACCTCGCCCGCGCCGTCCACCTGGGCGTCGACTTCCTCGCCGCCATCGAAGAGGGCCGCTGGCAGGACCTCCCCGGCGACACCTACGCGCGCAGCTACATCATCTCCCTCTGCTCCGAACTGGGCCTGCAGAAAAGCGAGATGCTCGAGAAGTACGCCTCCGACGCGCACCGCGACCGCATCGACTCCCTCGCCGGCGCGGAGCCCTTCCGCACGCACGAGGACGAGCTGAACGAAAAGCCCCGCTCCGTCCCTGTCCCCGCGCTCGTCCTGCTGGCCTGCGCCGCGCTCGCGGTCTTCGGCTGGTTCGGGACGCAGCAGAACGGGGAATCCGCGCCCGCCCCCGCGCCCGCCGGAAGCGAAGCCGTCGAGCCCGAAGCCGAGTCGGCGGACGACTCCCTGATCAACGCCTCGCTCGGCATCTCCGACTCCGCGGCCAAGGACACCGGCTCCGCGCAGACGGAGGCCGAACCCGCCGACACCGCGCACCCGCCGTCGCTCGCCGCGCCCAGCTCCGCCTCGGGCCGCGGTGCGCAGATCTCCTATCCCGCGCAGCCGATCCCCGTCGCCAAGTCGCGCGTCAACTCGCGCCTCGACATCTCCTGCTCCAAGGACTCCGCGTGGATCGAGATCCGCTCGCCCGGCGCCGAAACGTGGGCCTCGTGGATCCGCCAGGACGGCGTGCGCTACTCGCAGACCCGGAGCGACACGATGTACGTGCGCACCGGCGGGCTGCCCAACCTCGAACTCAAGCTCAACCACCTGAAGATCGAACCCAAACGCGCCGAATTCGTCATCTACGGCGGCCAACTGGTGAGGTAGAAGATGGGAGAAACGAAGCGCGCCGCGCACATCGACCGCACGACCGGCGAAACGAAGATTTCGCTCGACCTCAAGCTCGACGAACCGGGCCGCGGGAAGATCTCCTCCGGCTCCGGCTTCCTCGACCACATGCTCGACCTCTTCCAGGTCCACTGCGGCTGCACGCTCGCCCTGCAGTGCGACGGCGACTTCGAAGTGGACATGCACCACAGCGTCGAGGACATCGGCATCTGCCTCGGACAGGCCCTCGCGCAGGCGCTCGGCGACAAGAAGGGGATCGAACGCTACGGCTTCTACCTCCTGCCGATGGACGAATCGCTCGCCCGCGTGGCGCTCGACTTCTCGGGCCGCTTCGCGCTCGAGTTCCACGCCGAGTTCCCCTCGGAGCGGATCGGCAACCTCGACACCGAGATGGTCCGCCACTTCTTCCACAGCATCGCGGAGAACGCCCGCATGACGCTCCACGTCGACCTGCTGCGCGGCGGCAACACCCACCACGACATCGAGGGGATCTTCAAGGCCTTCGCGCGCGCCGTGGCGATGGCCGTCTCCCCCGCCCGCCGCACCCAGGGGCTCCCGAGCTCCAAGGGCGTGCTCTGATGAAGCTCCGGGCGCTCGTCCCGGCGCTTCTCCTGGCCTGCGCCGCCTTCGCGGACGACCTGGCCTTCTCCCCCGCGACGGTGGACCTCGGGACGCTCGAACAGGGCGACTCGAAGGCCGTCTCGGTCAAGGCGACCAACCTCTCGAAGAAGACGATGAAGTTCGTGGACTGCGTGGCCCAGGGCCGCGGTCCGCAGAAGCTCGTCTGGCCCGGACAGCTGAAGCCGGGCGAAACCGGGACGGTCTCGTTCGAGTTCGTCTCCACCGGGCTGCGCGGGACGATCGAGGAGCACGTCACGCTCGTGGAGGAGGGAGAGACCACGCACCCGGTCCTCCTGGTCGGCGCCGTCTCCGCGCCCGTGGAGCTCTGGCCCGCGATGGTGGACTTCGGCTGGATCTCCCCCAAGGGCGGCGAAGCGGTCCTCTACGCCTTCAGCCCGAAGAAGCCGGAGTTCAAGCTGGCCTTCGACGCCTCGCAGGCGGACGGCCTCTTCTCCGCGAAGATCGAGCCCGTGAAGCTCGACACCGCCGGCTATCCCGAACGCCTCGCCGAATCCAGGTCGGCCAAGGCGCTCCCCGGCTGGAAGATCACGCTGAAGATCGACCCGGCGAAGATGCCCGCGGACCGCAAGTCGCTGGGCGTGCTCGGGAGCTTCTCGTCGCCCGACTTCCCCAGGGCGAGCGTCGAGTTCTACGCGGTCGGCTACCGCGAGCAGAAGAAGTAGAAGAGACGGGGAATCCGTTCACGGGCGGAGAAGGCGCGTCGCCCTCTCCGCCGTCCGTTTCAGCAGCGCCGCCGCGCAGACGACCGCCGCGCACGTCGCGGCGAACAGGAGCGCCATGTCCGCCGGAACCGGGTCGTGTCCGGCCAGACGGCAGACCGCAAGGAAGGCGTCGCGCGACCAGACGATCCCGACGTGCTGCACGAGGAACACGCAATACGAAATTCCGGCGGCTTTCCGGACGAGCGCCGACATCCGGTCCTGCCGCAGCAGACGCGGCGCGGCGTGCAGAACGCAGGGGAAGAGGGCGAAGCCGGCCAGCGCCCCGAAGAAGTCCGCTTTCCCCCGCCCCGGAACGTCGATCAACGCCAACGACGCGACGAGCGCCGCGGCGAGGAACGCCGCGCGCCGGCCGACCGGGCGGTCCAGGCGTCCGGCCAGGGCGAAACCCGCGCAGAACTTGAGCGCCAGCGTCGCGGGCAGCATGTTCGCCCATTCGTCGCGTTCCGGAGGAAGAAGCGCGGACTGCGCCGCGTACAGCGCGGCGAGGAGGAGCAGCAGCGCCTTCGGCGAACGGACCCATGCCCGGGCCAGCGCGGGGTAGAACGCGTAGAGCAGCGCGATCGCGCCGACGAACCAGTCCCCGCAGAACGCGTAGGTGCGGAGGCCGAACGACGCCAGGTAGCCGTCCAGGCCGGACGGAGCCAGCAGCAGGGTCCAGGGGCTTCCGCAACGGAAAGGATCGCCGTCGGAAAGCCAGTGCCGCAGGATCGAGACCGGAATGTAGAGGCAGGTGATCCAGAAAGGCGGATAGACCGCGAGCGCCCGCCGGCGGTAGAATTCGCGCAGCGCCAGGCCCTCGGGGACTCCGTGCCTGCGGAAAAGCAGCGCGCCGGAAAGCGCGACGAACGCCGTGACCGCGACGTTCCCCCATTCGAAATTCGCCGTCGCGCGGAGGAAACCGGGCCACGGAAGGCCCGCGTCCGCCGCGGCGCATCCGAAATGGAAGAGGACGACGAGCGCGGCGGCGAGAACGCGAAGAAGATCCAGCGCCGGAATCCGGTCCTGCCGCACGGCGCGCCTCAGAACAGGATCGGATAGACGAGCAGCAGCTCGCGCCGCGCCTTCGGGTAGAGCCGGACCGCGGGCGACGGCAGCTTGATCGTGTTGGCGTAGGAGACCAGGCGCTTCAGCGCGCGGCTCTCCGGCTTGAAGATCTCCTCGAGGTCCCAGTCGAGCGCGACGTAGAACTCGCGTTCGCCGTCGGCGCGCGAGAGGACCGCGGAGTCGTCGATCGAGAAGCCGAAGGCGAGGCAGAGCCAGTCGGGCCAGAAGCGCGCCGCGGCCTTCGGGAGCGCCCGCTCGACGCGCCACGAGGCCCAGAAGGTCCAGTTCACGTAGTCGTCGGTGAAGACGCCGGAGGAGGTGCCGCCGCGCTCCCAGTAGGTGTTCGAGTTCTTCCAGTAGCTCGCCTTGAACTCGATCGCGTCGAGCGGGCTCCAGAGCTCCTGCAGCCAGGGCCAGAAGCCGCCCGCGGTGCCCGAGAGCACGTCCACGGCGGAGAAGCCCCACTCGGGCGCGTAGCCGTCCTTCACGTCGATCGCGACGTGCGTCAGGAAGGCGCCCAGCCCCGCGAAGCCGCGGGCGGCGTTGTGCGAAAAGCCGGACCAGGTCAGCCCGTCGTAGAAGAACTCGCCCATCAGCTGGCCCGAAAAGGCGTGGCCGCCCTTGTCGAGGTTGAGCGCGTAGTCGAAGTCGTTCCCGAAATGGAAGTCGCCGCCGCTCTCGTCCCACCAGCCCTTCGCGAAGACCAGCCCGTAGGCGGCGCCGTAGGTCCCCAGGATCAGCCCCCCGAAGATCGCGGTGCGCCAGGGGTCGATCGTCGGGGAAGCCTTCCAGAACGAGCTTCCGGAGGCGGCGCTCCCCCGCTCCTCCTCCAGCAGCGCCGCGTTCGTCTCCGCCACGCTTTCGGAAGACGCCGCGTCGACGGTCGTGGCGTCTGGAGTCGCGGCGCCCTCTTCGGCCGCGGACGTTCCGGAAACGGAATCGGCCGGAGGATTCGCTCCAGCCGCGAAAGAATCTTCGGGAACGGCCGCGCCCGGCGCCTCCTGCGCGAAGGGCGCCGAAGCGCCCAGCAGGAGAAGGAGGACCGGAAGGATCCGACGCATGGGAGCGCCTAGACGCCTTCGGGCTTGGGCTCGCGCTTCATCAGGGACCAGAGCTCTTCCTTCGCGTCTCCGCCCTCGTAGAGCGTGCGGTAGACCGCTTCGGTGATCGGCATCGGGACCTTGTGCTTCTGCGCGAGCTGGTAGCCGCTGAGCGCGGTCGGCACGCCTTCGGCGACCATCGTCATGCCGCCCAGCACGTCGTCCAGCTTGCGGCCCTTGCCGAGCTCCTCGCCCACGTAGCGGTTGCGGCTGTGCTTGCTGATGCAGGTCGTGATCAGGTCGCCCATGCCCGCGAGGCCCGCGAACGTGCGCACCTGCCCGCCCAGCTTCTCGCCCAGGCGGCTGATCTCCGCGAGGCCGCGCGTGAGCAGCGCCCCCTTGGTGTTGTCGCCCAGGCCCAGGCCGTCCACCATGCCCGTGGCGATGGCGATGACGTTCTTCAGCGCGCCGCAGAGCTCCACGCCCAGCACGTCGGTCGAGGTGTAGACGCGGAACCGCTCGGTCAGGAAGAGCTCCTGCAGGCGCTGCGCGGTGCGGATGCTCGCCGAGGCGACGACCACAGTGGTCGGGATGAAGCGCGCGACCTCCTCGGCGTGGCTCGGGCCCGAGAGGACCGCGAGGCGCGAACGGGTCAGCCAGGGGATCTCCTGCAGCAGGATCTGGCTCATGCGCATCAGCGAGCCCTGCTCCACGCCCTTGGTCAGCGAGACGACCATGGGCTTGTCCTCGAGCTCGACGGCGCCGAGCGCCTTGGCCGACGAGCGCAGCACGCCCGAGGGGACCGCGACCACGACCAGCTCCGCGTCCTTCAGGACCTGCGGGAGGTTGGTCGAGAACTTCCATTCCTGCGGGACGGTCACGCCCTTCAGCGTGCGCTCGTCCGTGCGGGTTTCGCGCAGGCTCTGCGCCTGCTCCTTGAAGGGCGTGTAGTAGTGGAGCTGGTGTCCGTTGGAGTGGAGGACGAAGCCGATGCCCAGCCCCCAGCTGCCGCAGCCGATGATCGCGACTTTCATTTGGACTCCCCTTTGGTTTCGGGCGCCTTCTCGCCGAAGCGGGACTCCGTGCCCGCGCGCAGGCGCTTGATGTTGGAGCGGTGCTTCACGAGGACGAAGAGGGCGACCAGGACCGCCATCCCGGCCAGGCTCGCGTCGCGGCCGAGGTCGTCGCCCGTCGCGGCCCCGAAGACGAGGGCGCCGGCGAGGACCCAGGTCCCGACGATGCTCCCGAGCGAGACGTAGCGCGTGGCCAGCACGACGGCCAGGAAGACCGCGAATGCCAGGAGCGCCTCGACCGGGGCGAGGACGAGGAAGACGCCCAGCGCCGCCAGGACGCCCTTGCCGCCGCGGAAGCCGGCGAAGCAGGTGAAGGAGTGGCCGACCACGGCCAGCACGCCGGCGACGAGCGGGACCCAGCTCTGGTCCGGGCAGAGCCGCATGGCCAGGTACGGCGCGAGCATCCCCTTGCCGAGGTCGACGACCGCGACGGGCGCGGCGGCCTTCCAGCCCAGCACGCGGACGGTGTTGGTCAGCCCGGCGTTCTTCGAGCCGTGTTCGCGAATGTCGATCTTCCCGATCCAGCGGGAGAACCAGACCGCGGAGGGAATCGAGCCCAGCAGGTAGGCCGCGACGAGCGCGATCGCGATGTTCATTCGTCAAACTCCTCTTCCGGCGCGTCGGGCGCCTCCCCGGGTTCCGGGGCGCCCTCCGGGACTTCGGGAAGCACCGCGTCCGGCCCGAACTCGTCGTCCTTGCGCAGGCGGATCTCCCGGTCGAAGTTCAGCTTCACGGGGGCGCCGGTCAGCTGGAACCGCTGGCGCAGGCGCCGGACGAAATAGCGTTCCCAGTGGTCGTCGACCAGCTCGGGCTGCGTGCACTCCACGGCGACCACGACGGGGTCGATCAGGATCTGGCAGGCGCGGCGCATCAGCACGGGCTTGCTGTGGCGGTCGGGGTGCGCGTTCTCCGCGACGGCCCGGTCGAACACCTCGACGAGGGCTTCGCGCCCGAGCACGCGCAGCGAGTTCTCGCGCACCTGCGCGATCGTCTCCAGCAGGCGCGAGATGCGCTGCCCGGTCAGCGCCGAGACGGAGAAGAGCGGCATGTCCTCCAGCTCGACGTACTTCTCGTGGAGCTCGCGGACCATGTGGTCCCAGGTCTTGTCGCCCTTGTCCACGAGGTCCCACTTGTTGAAGAGGACGATCAGCCCGCGGTCGTTGGCGATCACCTGGCGGATGATGCGCAGGTCCTGCTCCCCGATTCCGGCGGTCGCGTCGACCATCACCACGCAGACCTGGCTGCGGCGGATCGACTCCAGCGAGCGCATGCTCGAGAAGTACTCCACGTCGTCGGAGATCTTCGCCTTCTTGCGGAGCCCGGCGGTGTCGGTGAGAACGAAGGTCCGCCCGTTCCACTTGATCTCGCAGTCGATGGAGTCGCGCGTCGTGCCGGGGATGTCGGAGACGACGGAGCGGTTCTCGCCCGTCAGGCGGTTGACCAGGGTGGACTTGCCGGCGTTCGGGCGGCCCAGAATCGCCACGCGGACGGCGCCGGCGTCCCTGCGGCTCCCCTCTTCCTCGTCGTCGCGGGCGCGCCACGCCTCGGCGGGGACCATCTCCAGCACGCGGGAGAGGAGGTTGCCGACCTCGTACCCGGTGATCGCGGAGACCATGACGGGCTCGCCGAAGCCGAGCTTCATGAACTCCCAGCCTTCGAGCCGCGTGTCGGGGTTTTCGGACTTGTTGACCACGAGCACCACGGGGCGCCTGGCCCCGCGCAGCACCTTCGCGAAGCGCATGTCGAGCTCGGTCAGCCCGACGATGCCGTCCACGAGGAAGAGGACCACGGCCGCCTCGTCCACGGCGGCGGCGATCTGGAGGCGGACCTGGTCGGCCAGGGGGTCGATCCCCTCGTCGGGGAGATACCCTCCGGTGTCCACGAGCGTGAAGCGGCGGGAGTCCCAGGAGACGTCCTGGAAATGGCGGTCCCGCGTCACGCCTTCGCGGTCGGAGACCACGGCGGCGCGCCGTCCGAGAATCCGGTTGAAGAGCGAGGACTTCCCGACGTTCGGGCGTCCGACGATCACGATTTTGGGAAGACTTCGCACGTCCCCAAAACTAGAAAACGCGGCGCCCGGAGACCCGTCCTAGCGGATCTGGAAGCTGCCCGCGAAATCGTCCGCCTGCTCGTTCAGCCAGGCGGCGGCGCGGCGCTTGAACGTGCACACGCGGCGGTTCCATTCGAGGAGCCGGGGGCTCTCCGAACGTTCCAGGAGGCAGTTCGCCGCGCAGAGCAGAACGGCCACGGGGAAGAGGGGGATCAGGAGGAGAAGGAGGAAAGGAGCGAGGCACTTGACGCCGACAACCTTGACCACTTCCATTTTCGAGCCTTTTGCGGTCGTTCCCGCAATTCTCTCGCGCCGATCCGGCGCGGCCCCGATTACGCGGGGGCGGCCCAAGTGTAGAAACATCCGGCGGAAACGGCAAGGGTTCCGGACGGAATTTTTCCGCAAAATCCACGACCGCCCCGGCCTTCACTTTCGCAATGACATATTCTGGTCGACGGCCCTGTACTGCAGCGCCTCGGCCAGGTGGCGCGGCTCCACCGCGTCCGACTCCGCGAGGTCCGCGATCGTCCGCGAGACCCGCAGGATCCGCTCCCAGACGCGCGCCGAGAAGCCCCAGCGGTCCGCGGCCCTGCGCA
>JAGCEZ010000013.1 GCA_017650365.1 Fibrobacterales bacterium
CCAAGTGGCTCTTTTTCTTCCGCTACCTCAACAGCCTCAAACGACTCCCCGAAGAGCTGGGCGAAGGCAAGTTCGTCAAATTGACGGAGTCCTCCAAAGTGTCTAACTTCACCAAAAGGGAATTCGAGGCCTACCAGACCATGCGGCACGAAGATTGGGACCGTGGCGTCATCGCCGAAGCCTTCATCGAGGACAACCCCGATGTGGTGGAGAACATCCGCGCAGCCAAAGCGCGCGAAATGGCCAAGGGATTCCGGGACGCCGGGGTTCCCTTGGACATCATCTCCAAACAGTCCGGCCTCTCCGAAGACGAAATCAGGGCGCTGTGAATCAGCGGCCAGGCACCAGGAGGCACCCATGTCCGGCACCATCTACGATTTTTCCGCCAGGCGCCGGGACGGTTCGGCGCTCGAGCTCGCCTCGCTGAAGGGCAAGGCGCTGCTGATCGTCAACACGGCCACGGGATGCGGGTTCACGCCGCAGTACGAGGGGCTGGAGAAGCTCTACGGGAAATACCGCGACCGCGGGTTCGAGATCCTCGACTTCCCCTGCGACCAGTTCGGCCACCAGGCACCGGGCAGCGACGACGAAATCCACTCGTTCTGCGCGCTGAAGTACAACACCTCGTTCGACCAGCTGGCCAAGGTCGAGGTCAACGGCCCGGGCGCCGATCCGATCTTCAGGTTCCTGAAGGCCGAACGGCCGAAGGACGACGCGCCCGAAGCGGCCGTGGCCGGGCTGCGCGCCCTGCTCTCGAAGAGCGGCATGCCGACGGCTTCGGAACCCGGCGACGTGGAGTGGAACTTCACCAAGTTCCTCGTCGACCGCGAGGGGAACGTCGTCAGGCGCTTCCACCCCACGACCGCGCCCGAGGAGATCGACGCGGAGATTGCCGCGCTTCTCGGCCCCGCCGCGCCCTAGAGGTCGTCCTAGAGGTTGTATTTCTTCCGGAGCTCCTCTCGCTTCTCCTCGGGGAGGCTCCTGAAATAGCGTTTCCAGCCCGGGCAGAAGCCGATGTGGAAGCGCCAGATCCGTCCGACCAGCGACTTGGGGTCTTCGTCGTAGCGCGCCCTGATTTTGCAGTTCTCGCAGGACATTCGGCGCCTCCTTGCGCGTGGTTTCGTTCCGGGAAAGGTCTCCCGCCTCCGACCTACAGCAAAATCGCGAGGCCGAGGTGGTGCCGCATGCCGTAGAGGCCGTCGGTGACGAGCGCGTAGTCGATGTCGACCCACGTGCCGAGGAATCCGACGCCCGCGGAGATTCCGGGCTCGTCCTCGCCGAAGGGCCAGCCGGCGCGGAGCGCGAAACGGTCGCGGAAGACGAGTTCGCCCGAGACGACCGCGGCGAGGCCGTCGCCGTTGCGGCGCCGCGCGTCGCAGCCCGCGCTCCAGGAGAGGAAGCCCGATTCCAGGCGCCCGTGGTGCGAGAGGCCCGCGACGAGCTCCGTCGGGAGCGAGGGCTCGTCTCGCAGGAACTTCGTGGCCCAGCCGACGTTGCGCAGCGCCGTGCCCGCGCGGAGCCCGAACGGAAGCGCGACGGCCAGCCCGAAGTCCCCGGTCGCAGCCCACGAGCTTTCGTCCTCGATCGCGTAGCGCCCGCCGCTCAGCCGCATTCCCCACTCCGCGGCGCCCAGCGCGCGCGACCAGCCGAACGAGACGTGCCAGGCGCCCGCGCCGTAGGAGCCCGCGGGGGCGTCGTCGTCGGTGTAGCCGTCGATGTCGTCGTAGTCGAGGATCGTCGCGGCAAGGGAGAAGCCGTTGCGCCCGACGCCCCGCTCCAGCGCGATCCGGTCGAGCCTCGCGCCGACCTCTTCGGGCATCCAGGCGCGGTCGAACGAGAGGCGCAGGGGGCCGCGCGGCGAGGAGGCCGGCTGGACGGGCCCGAGCCCGTTCCCGGTCCACGAGACGCCGCCGCCCGCGAGGGCCGCGGAGCGCGCCGTCGAGGGGAGGACGAGGTGCTTGTACGACGTCGAGCCGCGCGCGGCGCCCCACGGGACGGCGGAGGCCGCGCACGCGAACGCGGCGAGGAGCGCCAGCGCCTGCAGCGCGCGGCGCGCGGTCCGTTCCGCGCCTGTCCTCTTCAGAAGCTCCATTTCAGGCCGACGCCCCAGGGGTTGAAGTTCGTGTCGTTCCGCTCCCAAAGTAGCTGATAATCGACCTCGAGAGTCCAGGGGAACGCCTTTTTTCTTTTCGGGCGCTCTTCGCCGCCCTCCTCGTCCTCTTCGGGCTCCCCGTCGCCGGACTTCCCGGAGTCGAACCTCCAGCCGACGCCCAGGCTCCAGTTGCCGTCGTCCCAGCCGGCGCGCAGGCGCCCGTCGGCGAAGACCTCCCACTCCGCGCCGCACCGCGCCTGCACCTCGTGCCGGTCGAAGAGCGAGAGCCCGTCGGCGTTGAGATGGTAGTCCACGAGGTCGAGCTCCATGTGGAGAGGCCAGCCCAGGATCTTCGAGCTGTAGCGGCTCCCGACAACGAGCGTGCGGGGGTAGTAGTCCTCGGACGAGGAGCCGTCGCCGCCGTAGTTCTCCTGCTTGAACCGGGCGACGCCTCCGCCGTCCAGGCCGATGTCGCGGATCGCGATCCCCGTGGAGAAGCGCGGCAGCCACTGCCTGTACCACGAGATCCCGAGGGAGATCGGCCCGCTCCAGGTCTCGCCTTCGACGTCGACGTTCCACGTGCGCCACTGCCCCGTGACGCCGACGCCGCTCTTCTTCGACAGCCGCCAGCCCACGCTCAGGTAGTGCGTGACCCAGTAGGGCGCGAAACTCCCGCGGTCCTCGTCGTTCTCGTCCACCCACTTCACCTCCGCGTCGCCGCGCCAGAGCGCGGACCACGCGACCAGCGCGCGCCGGCCGATCGGCCAGCCCACGCCCACGCTCCCGCCGTGGCGGTCGAGCGCGCGCCACTCCCCGGCCGCCGAGACGGTCCGGAGCCGGACGAGGGAGGCGGCGGCCGGGTTCCAGAACGCGGCCGGCGCGGCCTGCGGGTCCGCGACCCCGACGTTCCCCATGGCCGCGGAGGCGCCGCCGGGGCCCATCCTCTGCTCGAACCCCGCGTGCGAACCGGCGTTTTCCCCGGCCCCGGCGGCGCCGGTCCCGAGCGCGAGCGCGCACAGCGCGAGGAGGAGGACGCGCGGGCTTCCGGTCTTCTTCATCGCGGCCCCGCGGTCTTGTAGATCTTGCCCCAGCCCTCGTGCCCGCGGTCGTCCTTCACGCGGACGTAGTAGACGCCGGACGAGACGGAACGCCCTTCGTCGTCGCGCCCGTCCCAGACGTCCTCGTCCGCGTCCGAGCTCCGCACCTGGTCGGCGAAGCGGACCGCGCCCCGGACGACGGTCCGGATTTTGCGCATGTCGTAGGAGAAGACATCGATCGTCACCTTCGACTTCTTCCCGAGGCGGTAGGCGATCTTCGAACTCGCGGAGTTCGAGGCCAGCAGGCTCGGGATGCAGCGGATCTCCTTGAGGTCGCCCTTGACCTCGGTCCGGTTCATGACGAGGGACCAGCTCTTCCCGGAGTCCGCGCTCGCCGCAAGCCCGGAGCCCCAGGTCGCCGCGGCGAGGAAGAACCCGCCCTTGCCGTCGGGCACGACCGCGACGTCGGAGAAGGGAACCGCGGCGCCGCGGATCTTGAAGGGCGCGACGCCCTCCGCGTCCATCTTCAGCAGGCCGTCGCGGTAGACGTCGAAGGAGTGCGCGGCGCCCCAGAGCGTCCCGCCCAGGCATTCCGCGTCCGCCGCGAAGACCGAGAGCGTGTCCCAGAGCGCGGAGTCCGCGCGCGTCCAGGCGCCTTCGCCCGGGCCGCGGCGCCAGAGCGCGGTGGAGAGGGTCTCGCCCTTCTTCCGCGCCGTCTGCGCCCATGAGACTCCGCCGCAGCTCCACGCGCCCGCGCGGTGCCGGCCGTCGGGGAGCGGAAGCCCGTCGTCTTCGGGAACCATCGTCCCCGAACCGCGCACTTCGTAAAGCTCCGTCCGCCCGTTTCCCTCCTCCGCCGTCTCCGCCCAGATCCTCCCGGAGGAGTCGACGCGCACCGCGTGGACGGGCACGCTCTCCGCGAAGTCGCACGGGGCGTCCGCGCCGCAGACCGCGGCCTCCCTCCACGCGAGGCCCGAACCGCTTTTCCGGATCGCGTATTGCGAAAAGGACCACGCCCCGGAGGCCGCGCCCTTCAGGACGCCGATCCCGCGCGACCCCAGCGACGCCCAGACCCAGCCGGAGTCGGTCGCCGCGGTCTTCTTCCGCGCGGCGGCCATCGTCCGGACGGCGGCCCCTTCGCCGATCTCCGCGTCGTCCTCGCCCGTCTCGAGCTTCAGGAACGCCGGCGCCTCCCCGGGCTTCCTCCGGTCGAACCTGTGGAACCCGGCGAACTTCGGCGTCCCCGAGACCGCCTCGTAGGCGGGCAGGAGGAGATGGTTTCCGGAAACGGCCGAAGGCGCGCCCGAAAGCCTCCAGTCCAGGAACTGCCTCGGATACCAGGGGATCCCCGCGAACGTCTCCGGGGCGGGGGCATCGGAGATTGACTCCGCGCGGACCTTGCCGCCCTCGGCCGCGAGCTCCACGAGCGCGGCCCCCTCGCCGTCCGTCCAGACCCAGACCTTCCCCGCGGACGCGGAATCCCCGCCGGCGGCCGCGGTCCCGGAGAGGAAGTTGCCAGGAAGGCGCCCCGCGGCCGCCGCGGCGCAGAGCGCCAGGGCGGGCAGGAGGAGGCGCCGGAGCCCGGACGTCCTCACCGGAGGTCGACCTCTTCGAAGCCGTCGGTTTTCACATATGCGAAATCGGCGTCGCGGACCTTCGCGCCGGCCTTGAGCGAGCGGATCGCGTAGGTCGTCTCGTTGCCCGAGTCGTCCGCGGTGCGGATCCGGACCGGGGCGCCGCTCTTCGCGTCGAGCCAGACGGAGAGCGCCCGGAGCGTCCCCATCCGCCGGGTCGGGTTCAGCTCCAGCTTCAGCAGCCGGCGCCCGCCCTCCTTCGCCTCCTCGAGCGAGACCGGCTCGCACTCCAGGTACTGGAAGAGCATCTTCGCGGGCTGGAAGTTCGAGGGCATGTCGGCGTGGTTGCGGAGGAGCACCTGCTTCGTCGCGTCGCGGCGCTCCCAGTAGATCTTCCCGTCGGTCGCCATGACGGTCCCGGGCAGCGTCAGCCGGAACCTCGTGGTGTCGCCGAGGAGGAGGCTCCCCTTCTGCGACGCGGTCGCCCCGGTGGCGTACTTCTGGTCCATCGCGAACTCCAGCGAGATGTTCCCGGCCCCGCGGACGAAGCGCGCGGAGAGGTCGAGGGCCTCCGCCGGGGTCGCGGCGGACGCGTTCGCGCCGAGAAGCGCCAGAACGAGGGCGAATAGCGTCGGAAAGGGGCGTTTCATGCCCGAAATCTACCTATTCGCCTCCGCGCGGACCGCCCGGGCGCGGGGCGCGGACGGGCCTTTTTTGTAGATTTGGCGCAACGAAACGGCAGGTTCCCATGAAATCGACCCTTCTCGCCCCGATCGCCCTCACCTGCGCCCTCGCGGCCGCCGCCAGCGCCGCGGACGTCGACGTCTTCGGAACGGTCGGCTGGAGCTGGCGCACGGTCTTCGACGACCAGTTCACCCCGGCGAACTACACGAACCACAAGATGGAGGTGGGCGCCAGCGTCAAGATGGACGAAGGCGTGCGCGTGGAGGCCGAGATCGCCCACTACAGCACGGTGAAGAACGCCGACGGCGAACGCGTCCGCACCAACATCTACGACGGCAAGGCCCGGACCTCCGCCTTCTTCTCCGACCAGGACAGCGTCCGCCTGCGCGCGATCCGCGCCATGTGGGAGTTCATGCCCGGCGCGGCCATCGGCCTGGGCGACGCGCACTACCAGATCGGCGCCCCGAAGAACGCCGAGGCGTGGCGCGAATACAACGCCATCATGAAGGAACGCGGCATCCGCGGCGCCATCTTCGAGCTCTCCGGCTTCACCGGCGGCTTCGGCATCCCCTTCGACGAGGAGGGCGAGACCAAGGACAAGTCGTTCAGCGTCTACGGGCAGTACGACATCGCCGTCCTCGCGAACCGCAAGCGCTCGCTGAACGTCAAGCCCGCGATGGAGATCAACTTCAACAACTCGCGCACCCGCGTCTGGAACCTCGGGCTGGAGCTGGCCTACGCCGACTCGTGGAAGGGGCTTCCCTTCACGTTCGACATGGCCGCGGGCTACCTCGACGTCCGCCACAAGCCGGTCTGGACGCTGCTCGCGGAACCGAGCTTCTCGTGGGGCGTCTTCAGCCTCGGCGGCTCGTTCTACTACGCCACGCTCGACGGAAGCACGGCGGAGAAGAAGCGGCTCGAGCTCGACGAACTCGACCTCCCCGTGCAGATGTTCCTCGGCGCGGAGCCGATGTTCACGCTCCACCGCAAGTTCGCGCTCGGCTTCCCGGCGATCTGGAACAACCCGATGGTCGACGTGGACGACGACGAGTGGACGACGGTCGGGATCGCCGGCCACCTCTGGCCCACGGAAGGCGCGGAGAGCGAAACCGCGATCCGCTACCACAAGGTCCACCGCGGCCCCGACTCCTGGGAATTCGCCTGGGCCCTCGGCTTCGACTTCTAGGAAATCCTCAGAACCCCGCGGAGGCGCCGATTGCCGGCGCCCCGTCCAGCCCGTTTCTGCGCCACGCGAAGTCCGCGCCGGCGTAGAGCCAGACCGCGGAGACGTATTCGCGCATCCCGGGCCAGGTCTGCGTCAGCTCCCAGGCCACGGCCGGCCTGGCGTCGGCCAGCAGCGACCAGGGAACGTTGCCCTCCACGCGCAGCGCGAGCGAGAGCTCGAAGAAGCGGCCCAGCCGGACGGCGCCGCCCGCCTCGAACCCGTAGCCGAAGCTCCCCTCGCCCAGCTCCAGGCAGCCCGAGGCCTGGCGCTGCAGGTCCTCGTCGGTCTCCCAGATCCAGTCGTCGCCCTGGTTCACGCTGAGGGCGGGACCCGCGAAGAGGACCCACCGCTCGGAGATCTTCGCGAAGTCGGCCGCGACGGAGTAGCGCGTGAAGGCGTAGGTGTTCCTGTCGTCGTCCACGCCGCCGCTGATGGAGACCTCGGCCGAACCGCGCAGCCACGGCCTGAACATGTAGCCGCCGTGGACGGCGCCGTGCGTGAACGAGCCGTCGCAGTCCAGGCGCCACATCTGGCTGGCCGAGGCCGTCGCGAAGAGCCCGCGCTCGGCCATCAGCCCGTATCCGCCCAGCGAGTGCGTCGCCGCCGCGCCGGACGCGCGCTCCCCCTCCGCGGCGGAAGCCAGGGCCGCCGACAGCAGGAGCGCGAGCGCGAACGGACGTTTCATCTTTTCAAAAAATAGGGTTTTCCCCGCGGAAGAGGCGCCGCGGCCGCAAATCCTATTTTTCCAGGCGTCAGGCCCGGGTGGCGGAACTGGTAGACGCTGAGGACTTAAAATCCTCTAACCCCTTCGGTTGTGCGGGTTCGAGACCCGCCCCGGGCAGTGCGAACGTTGCGCGGCGCGCGCCATTTTTTACATCCACCCCGCGCCGCAGAGTGTAGATTGACCGCATGACCAAGACCGCACCCGAAGACGACCTGCCCGAACTTCCTCCCGAAACGCCGACCACCGTGTTCTACGCGCAGGACGTGCTGGAACGGAAGCTCGCGAACGGCGAGTTCGACCGGCTGAAGGACGACCTGAAGCAGTTCGTGCTGCGCCACAAGGCCGAGATCCGCCAGGCCGTCGAGGAGCTGCCGCAGATCGTGGACCGCCGGATGCGCATCGTGGAGACGATCCGCACCTGCGTCGAGGAGTCGAAGAGCGTCTCCCCCGCCGCCGAGATGGCCGACCAGATCAACGAGATCAACAACGAGATCTGGTACCGCGGCGAAGAGGGGATCACCGACCGCGCGCGCATCTCCGAGGAGTGGACGCGCCGCTACGCCGCGCAGTGGCGCAACGCCCGCCTGCAGGAACTCCTGTTCCTCGTCCAGGCGATGGCCGACGAGCTGGTCGCGCTCGTCGAGGACTAGCGGGGAAAATCAGCGCACGAAGGCGACGAAGCCGAGCTGGATCTGCCAGCCGCGGCGCTCGATTTCGATTTCGTCGCGCGGGTCGGGGCGGCGTTCGCCGATGCTCCAGGCGTGCTCGATTTCGGCGAAGAGGCCGAGCCCGGCCGCCGGGCGCCAGAGGGAGCCGTAGCCCAGGCCGAGTTCGTTCCACTCCGAGTCGCCCGCGGGGCTGTCGTCGTAGAGGCGCACGTGCCGCCAGCCCAGGAGCGCGTAGCTCTCGCCGGGAAGCAGGCCCGCGTTCACGCCGAGGTGCAGCCCCCAGCGCGCCGCGTCCACGTGTTCCTCGGCGGCGTCGGATTCCAGGTCCCACGCGGAGACCGCGAACTCCAGCCGCGCCATCCCCCACTTCGGGACGGCGGCCATGAGGTGCGGCGTGACGCGCACGTCGGCGCCGGAGGCCGCGCCCGGATTCTGCAGGATTTCCGTCGCCGCGCCGAAGCCGACGATCTGGGCCTGCGCGCAGACGGCTCCGAGGAGCAGCGCGAGAAGCAGGCGGCGGAAAAACGCGGACTTCATGCCGGGAAATGTAGCTAGATTGAAACGAAATTCACCAAAGGAGAGAGAATGAAAACCCAAACCCTTCTGACGTCCCTGCTCTTCGCGGGAACGCTCGTCTTCGTCTCGTGCGGCGACGAAATCACCAAGACCTACCCCGGAACCGGCGAAGGCCCCTCGACGGTGGCCGACATCGCCGAAGCGGACTCGTGCACGGCGGACAACTCCGGCGCGCTCGTCTTCAGCGAAAAGACCCAGTCGCTCTACGTCTGCAACGGGAAGAAGTGGATCGACCTCGGCGTCTCGCAGGGCGATGCGCCCGAAATTCCCGACTCGCTCCTGAACGTCGACTGCTCGTTCGGCTCGACCGACGGCGGCTGGCTGCGGATGGTCTGCGGCGGCAAGGTGGTCGACTCGGTCAAGATCGACCGGAACGGCCAGAGCGGCTCCTCAAGCGGCTGCGCGATGGAACGGCTCGGCGAAGACTACGTCGTCTCCTGCGGCGGCAAGGTCGTCGACACGCTCTCCGGCGCCGGCGCCAGGACGTCCTTCGACCTCAAGTTCACCCCCGTGCGGAGCTCCGCCTACGGCAAGGCGAAATTCGCCTCCGACCTGCCTCTGTTCGACGACACCACGCTGACGTTCTCCGTCGAGAACTTCCCCGTCGCGTCGAAGATCAAGAACGTCGCCTGGTACGTTTGGAGCGAGGGCATGACCTTCTGGTTCGAGGATTTCGCCGTCGTGGAGGGGAACCAGCCCTACGTCCTCGAGCTCTCGAACATCACGAGCACGCCCGGCTTCGACCCCATCAGGGATCTGGGGACGCGGATTCGCTTTGTCGCCGCCGTCACCACCGAAGACGGCGAAACGACCGTGGCCGCCGACTCGACGCGGTTCTACCTTTCCTTCGTCGACGAACGCGACACCACCGTCTATCCCCTCGTTTACGCCAGGGCCAATTTCTGGATGGCCGCGAACCTGAACTACGGCGCCCGCGTGGATCTCGGGGAGACGCAGCAGGCGGGCGAAAAGTGGTGCCCGGGCGACGACGAAGCGCAGTGCGCGAAGTTCGGCGCCCTCTACCAGTGGCACACCGCCTTCGGTCTGGGAGCCGAGGCCGACACGGCCTTTGCCGCGGCGAATAGCGTCGTCGTCGCCGGCGACACCATCGTGCAGGGCATCTGCCCCGACGGGTGGAAGATTCCCGACAACGACTCCTGGGAAGAGCTTCTCCTGGGCGTGAACGAGCCGCGCGACCTGCTTGCCGGGCGGTTCGGCGGCGCCAACCTGCTCGGCTGGAACGGAACGGCCGCCGGGGTGTTCTACACCGCGGTGACCGACACCACCGCCCCCGAGGCCTACCAGAAGCCCTGGTCCGTGCCGGCGAACGCGGCTTCCGCCTATTGGAGCGACGCCCTCCAGTTCGGAAACGGAGGCGCCGCCTCCGCCGTCATTCTCAAGGACGCCCTCTACAACGGCTCCGAGGAACCGATTGCTTCCTCGATAAAGGAACACGGCCTTTCGCTGCGGTGCGTCGCCATCGACCCCTGCGAGCTGTTCTTCCCGGGCCAGGCCTGCCCCTTCTGATCTTCCGGCTCCGACCGGAGACGGCCGAAGGCCCCGCGAGCGCGGGGCCTTTCCTTTTTTCATGCATGCGTTTTTCGCGCGCGCCTTCGCGCGGACGGCGCTCAGGGCCGTTCGAGCCCCTCGAGGATGCGGCGGTAGCCCTGGCGGAAGCGGAGCGGGATCTTCCCGCTTTCGAACGCGGCCTCCACGGCGCAGCCGGGCTCCTCCAGATGGCGGCAGTTGTCGAACCGGCAGCGGTTGACGTAGGGCTTGAAGGGCGGGAAGAGGAGCGGGACCAGCGCGGGGTCGGCCTTCCAGATCCCCAGGCCGCGGATGCCGGGCGTGTCGACGACGGCGCCGCCGCCGGGGAGGTCGTAGACGGAGGAGGCGGTCGTGGTGTGGCGCCCCTTGCCGTCTTCGCGCACCTCGCCGGTGCGGATCTCCAGCCCGGGGATCAGCGCCTGGACGAGCGAGCTCTTGCCCACGCCCGAGTGGCCCGTGAAGACGCTCCGCTTTCCGCGGATCAGTCCGCGCAGGCGGTCGACGCCTTCGCCCGTGGCCGTGGAGGTCGGGACGATCTCGCGCACGAGCCCCTCGAACTCCGCGACCGAGGGGGGAAGGGAGTCCACGAGGTCGGTCTTGTTGACGACGAGGACCATCGGAAGGTCCGACCACGAGGCGACGAGCATATAGCGGTCCACGAACCCGGGCCGGAAGTCGGGCTCCGCCGCCGAGGTCACGACGACGAGCTGGTCGATGTTGGCGGCGAGGAGCTGCTCGCGGTGCTCGCGGTCGGGCGGGCCCGGGCGGCTCAGCTTGGATTCGCGCGGGAAGAGGCGCGACAGGTAGAGTTCGCCGGAGGCCTCGTCGCGCCCGTAGGAGACGCGGTCCCCGACGACGATGCCGTTCCCCTCCTCGTTCCCCTCGAGGCTCGCGCCGTAGCGGCAGAGGAGCTCTTCGCCCGAATCCAGTCGGACCACGCAGCTCCGGCGGTGGTGCTCCACGACCAGCCCCTCGCCCGCGGGGACGAGGTTCCCGAGCGCGGAGTTCTTCGCCGCGGCGCGGTGCCGGCCCCGCCGCGCCTCGCGCGACCAGCGCTCCTTCCCGGGCGCGTCGTCCACCTCGCGGCCGTCGCGCCAGTCGCGCATGGTGTCCACGCGGCGCGCGCGGTGGTCGCGGCGATGGTGCGAAGCACCGTCGGGGCGCTGAAGATGGCGTTTTTCCAGGTCCATGGCGTTTTCGTGCCTATTTTTGGCAAAGATACCAAACGCCGGAACGCGGCCGCGCCGGCGGCGAAGAAAGGGAACGGGCCATGGAAGAAGGAACGAAGCGGACTCTCGGGCGCGCGGAACGGATCCGCGCGGCCGTCCGGACGCTCCGCCCGGGCAACATGGCCATCGCGGGCGCCGGAACGGCGCTGGGCGCCCTCCTCGCCGCCTCCTCCGCCCGGGCCGCCCTTCTCGCCGGCGGCGGAGAGGGCGCGGCGCGGCCCGAGGCGGCCGCCCTCCTGGTCCAGGCCG
>JAGCEZ010000099.1 GCA_017650365.1 Fibrobacterales bacterium
GACCGCGCGTAGTTCGTGTTCCCGCTCCGGGGAAGCCGCGCGCCGGGGAAGAGCGAGGCGAGGGCCGAAACCGCGGGGACGCCAATCCCGCGGACGAAGAGGTTCTGGTTCATCTCGAAGAACGGGCTGTTGAGCGCGATGGCGGCGAGGCCGCGCCCGCGGCCGCGCGAGGCGGCGTAGCAGGAGACGACCAGCCCGCCGGTGCTGTGGCCCAGCAGGACCGCGGGGACGTCGTGGACGCGGCGCATCGCCGCGAGGGCGGAGTCGAGCTCGGGGAAGTACTCCTCGACCGAGTCGATCGCCCCGCGCCGCTCCCCTTCGCGCCAGGAGCGGCCGTACTTGTGCAGGTCGACCGCCCAGAAGGCGTAGCCCGCGGAATCCAGCCGCTCCGCCAGCTCGCGCTGGAAGAAGTAGTCGTTGAAGCCGTGCACGTAGAGGACGTTCGCCTTCGGCGCGGCGGCGGAGTCCCCGCCGCGGAACGGAAGGCGCACCAGCGTGGAGCGGAACCCGCCCTCGGCCTCCGTCCCGCAGGCGACGAAGGGGGCGCCGAGCAGCGAGTCGGGCGCGCAGCGCTCCGCCGGGGCCGCCGACGCCGGCGCGGCGGCGGCGAGGGCCGGGGCGCAGAACAGCGCGACGAGAAGGAGCGCCGCCCCCTTTTGGCCGCAAGAACCGAAAATGTTCATTCTTCCAACAGGGGAAAGGGCGAAACGGCCGACCCGTCCGGGCCGGAACACAGGGAAATATACTCCACCTTGTGGCGGGAAGATTCAAAAAATATATTTGGGCGGCTTTTGGGGCGAAAGGGCCGGAATCGAGCTTGGCCAGGCCCCGGAAGCCCATCCCCCAAGCGGCATGAACGTAGAAGACCTGATACTGCACTGCGGCCCCGTGTTCGGAAACGTGAGGCTCTCCGCGGACGCTCTTTCGCTTTGGTTCATCGCCGTCATCTGCATCGTCTTCGCCTGCGGCGCCATCTACGGCCGCGACTACATGAAGCGCTACAGCGGGCGCGGCGCCGCGGTGAAACTCCACTGGGCGCACTACGCCGTCTGTTTCCTCTCCATGGTCGCCCTCTGCCTGGTCCGGAACACCCTCGCCTTTCTGGTGGCGTGGGAGATCATGGCCCTCAGCAGCTTCTTCCTGATCGTCTTCGAGAGCTGGAAGAAGGAGGTGATCGAGGCCGGCACCAACTTCTTCGTCCAGTCCCACGTTTCGGCGGCGCTGCTGACCGTCGGGTTCATCGCCATCGCGCAGAAGACGGGCTCCTACGACTTCGCCGCCATCGCCGCCTACGACGGGAGCGTCTGGCCGCTGGTTCTGATCCTCTCCGGGTTCGCCGTCAAGGCGGGGTTCGTCCCGTTCCACACCTGGCTCCCGCACGCGCACCCCGTCGCCCCCGCGCACGTCTCCGGGGTGATGTCCGGCGTGATCATCAAGATCGGCATCTACGGAATTCTCCGCGTGATCGCCCTGACCACGGCGAACCTCCTCGTCGCGGGATACGCGATCCTGGCCGTGGCGGCAGTCAGCGGGCTCTACGGCGTGATGCTCGCCATCATGCAGCACAACCTGAAGAAGCTGCTCGCCTACCACAGCATCGAGAACATCGGCATCATCGGCATGGGGATCGGCCTGGGCTGCGTCGGCGCCGCCCTCGGGAAGGCGGACCTCGCGGCGCTCGGTTTCGCGGGCGCGCTCCTCCACACGCTGAACCACGCGCTGTTCAAGTCCTCGCTCTTCTTCGCCGCCGGCAACGTCTACCAGGCCGCGCACACGCTCGACGTGGAACGGCTCGGCGGCCTGGCCAAGAAGCTTCCCTGGACCGCCGCCTTCTTCCTCGTCTCCTCCGTGGCGATTTGCGGCCTGCCTCCGATGAACGGATTCGTCTCCGAGCTCGCGATCTACCTCGGACTCTTCGGCTGGCTGGACGGGGCGGGCGCCGCCGGCGCCGTGGGAGCGTCGTTCGCCATCATGGCGCTGGTGCTGATCGGCGGGCTGGCCGTTCTCTGTTTCACCAAGGCCTTCGGCATCGTCTTCCTCGGCACGCCCCGCACGGCCCTTCCCGAAATGCGGGAATTCGGCTGGAGCCGCAAACTGCCGCTGTGCGTCGAGGCGGCGATCATGCTCTCCGTCGGGCTTTTCCCGCAGTTCTACGCCTCGGCGGCCGCTTCCGTCGTCGCCTCCTTCCCCGGCGTTTCCGGAAGCGCCGGCGCCCTGCCCGACTGGATGTCGAACGTCGGCGCGGCCACCTTGGCGACCGTGGGCGTGATCGCCGCGCTGGCCGGCCTGCGCCAATTGGCCGGCCGCGGCAAGAGCGTCCGCGAGGGAGAGACCTGGGGCTGCGGATACACCGCGGGAACGGCGAAGATCCAGTACACCGCCACCTCCTACACCCGCACCTACGCCGACCTCTGCTCCGGCTTGCTCGGAAACGCGGTGCGCTGCGACCCGATCGAGAAGTGCTATCCGGGCAGGGCCGCCTACGAATCCGAAAACTACGACGCCTTCGAACGGCACTTCATCTCCGCCCCGCTCGAGGCCTATCGCCGCTTCATGGACCGGTTCTCCTTCCTCCAGAACGGACGGCTGCAGTACTACATCCTCTACGGCATCGTCTGCATCGTGCTGGCGATCCTCCTCACCCTGGTTCTCGCATAGCCATGACCGGCTTCGCCCTCATCCTCTTCGCCGCGCTCTTCTTCGACGGCCTGATCGTCAGGACGAAGAGCGTCTGCTCGGGGCGCAAGGGGCCCGGCGTCTTCCAGCCGCTGAAGGACGTCGCGCGGCTGATGCGCAAGGGCGCGGTCTACAGCCCCACCACGGGCTGGGTCTTCAAGGCGGCGCCGATCGTCCAGGCCGCGTCGGTCGTCATGGCGTGCGCCGTGATTCCCCTGGGCGAATACGGCGCGCTGTTGTCGTTCCGGGGCGATTTCGTCTTCTTCGCCTACGTGCTGGCGCTCGGCAAGTTCTTCGGCATCGTCGGGGCGCTGGACACGGGCTCGAGCTTCGAGGGAATGGGCGCGGCCCGCGAAGCGCTCTACTCCATGCTCGCCGAACCGGCCTTCTTCATGGTGGTCGGCTCCCTCTCCCTTCTGACCGGGTTCGTCTCCTTCGCCGACATCCTGCCCGCCATCCACCTCTCCGGAGCGATGAGCTGCGCCATCGCCGTCGTCGCGGCGGGAGTCCTCCTCGTGCTGGAGCTGATCGAGAACAGCCGCCTGCCCGTGGACGACCCCAAGACGCACCTCGAGCTGACCATGGTCCACGAGGCGATGATCCTGGACAACAGCGGCTTCGACCTGGGGCTGATCCTGGCCGCGGGATACCTCAAGTTCGCCATGTACGCCGCGCTGATCGCCAACCTCTTCGTCGGCAGCGTCCCCGACGCCTGGGACGTGCCCGCGTTCCTGGCGGTGCAGGCGGGCTCGGCCGTCTCCATCGGCGTCGTCGAGTCGTTCATGGCCCGGGCGCGAATGAACCACAACCCGCAGTTCGTCTTCGCCCTCACCTCCGTGGCGCTGCTCCTCGTCTTCGGCGTGCTTCTCGCCGTCGGAAACTTCAGGTAACCCATGACAGACCTCGTCCTGATTCTCTTTCTGATGACGCTTCTCTACATGGCGATCGCCAATCGCATGCGGAGCTTCGTCAAGATCCTCGCGCTGCAGGGAGTGCTGCTCTTTCTCGTGGCCCTGATGCAGCTCAAGGAATACACGGGGATCGGGCTGGCCTGGATCCTGACCGAGACCATCGTCTTCAAGTCGATCGCCGTCCCCTGCGTCCTCTTCCGCACCATCAGGCGCAACAAGATCACGCGCGAGGCGGAACCTTCGCTTCCGCAGTTCGTCTCGCTCCTCATCGCCACGCTCATCATCGCGGGGAGCGTCCTGATGGCGGGAACGGTGGACGACGCCCATCTCGGCAAGACCTTCTTCGTCGCCGCGCTTTCGGCCATCTTCTTCGGCCTCTACTTCATCGCCACGCTCAGAAAGCTCCTCTCGCACGTGATGGGCTACATGGTCATCGAAAACGGCGTGACGGTCCTCGCCCTCGCCGTGGGCAACGAGATGCCTCTTTTGATCAACCTCGGCGTGATGCTCGACATCTTCGCCAGCGTTCTCATCCTCGGCATCTTCATCAACAAGATCGGCGACGTCTTCCGCGACGCCGACATCGGGGAATTGACGGAGCTGAGGGACTGACGATGGAGATCACCGCGTACATCGTTGCGGCCTCCCTCTGCGCGCTGGGCGCCTTCGCGCTGAGACGCAGGGGGGCGGCCGCCGTCATCACGTCGCTCTTCCTCCTCTGCCAGGTCGGCCTGGCCCTCTGGGCCGGATTCAACAAGGGCGCGACCTCCCCCTCCTATTTCACCGTGGACGCGCTGGGACTGATCCTGCTTCTGTGCATCACCGTCGTGGCGGTTCCCGCCGCCGTCCACAGCGGCATCCTCCTCGAGGAGGAGCAGGTCAAGCCCTCCTCCCGCGCGGTCTACGCCTCGGCGCTCATCATGCTGGTCGCGGCGCTGTCGCTGGGCTATCTCAGCAACCACGTCGCGCTGACCTGGGTCTTCACCGAAGTGACCACGCTCAGCGCCGCGATGCTCATCTACCATCATCGCAACAAGCGCGCGCTGGAAGGCACCTGGAAATACGTCTTCGTCTGCGCCATCAGCGTCTCGTTCGTCTTCATCGGCATCCTCTTCATGAGCCTGTCCCTGATGCACGCCGGCTCCCTCGATCTGGGCTACGCCTCCCTGCTCGCCCACGCCGGCGAGATGGACCCCTTCTGGATGAAGCTCGGTTTCATCTTCATCGTGGTGGGCTACACCGCCAAGCTGGGGCTGTTCCCGATGTTCACCGCGGGCATCGACGCCAAGGACACCGCCCCCGCGCCCGTCGGCGCGCTGCTCTCCAGCGTGCTCGTCAACCTCGGCTTCGTCGGCGTCTACCGCGTCTACGCCGTCGTCCGCGCGACCCCGCTGGCCTTCTGGAGCCGCACGATGCTGGTCGCGCTGGCGTTCATCTCGCTTTTTGTCGCGACGGCCTACATGATCCGCGTGCGCAACTTCAAGCGCATGCTCGCCTATTCGGGCATCGAGCACATGTCGCTCGTCACCCTGGGCGTCGCCGCGGGAGGAATCGGCTGCTACGCCGCCATCCTCCACCTGGTGATGCACACCTTCGTCAAATCGGGGCTTTTCCTCCACTTCTCGCAGCTCTTCCGCGTCTTCGGAACGCGCATGCTCGACGAAATGGGCGGCTATTTCGACGTCAGCCCCTTTGGCGCGCTGGTGCTCCTGCTCGGCTTCGTCGGCATCACGGCCGTGCCGCCCTCGGGGCTCTTCGTCAGCGAGTTCATGATTTTCCGGGCGATGTTCGGCGCCGGCCAGTACGCGCTCCTGGCCCTTGCCGTCCTGCTCCTGACCGTGCTGATCTGGGCCTTTGCGCGCAGCGTCTTCAAGATCGTCTTCATCCCCCTGGAAGGACGGGCGGCGCCCGTCGGAACGGCGAAGCCCTCCCCCTGGGAATCGGTCACGCAGCTGGCGCTCTTCTGCCTGGCCACGGCCATCGGTTTCTTCCCGCCGGCGTCGCTCGTGGAACTCGTCCGCGAAGCCGCCGCATGCATCGGATAAAATGAAAAACGCCAGGGTCAAGAACAACGAGCCGATCGCGACGGAAAAGATTCCGGTGGCGGACTACGAGGCGTTCCTCGAGGAAATCGTCGCCCTGGTCTCCTCCCCCGCCTGCCACGTCGCCAGCTACTTCGCGCTGGACGCGGGCGACGGAGCCGTCAAACTGGTCTGCTGCATCGCCGACGACGACGCGCACGACATCGCCCTTCTCTCCTCCGAGGTCGAGAAGAACGGCGTCCTGCCCTCCGCGACGGCGCATGCGGGCGTCTTCGAGCGCTTCGAACGCGAAATCGCCGAGAACACGGACCTGGTCTTCGACGGCCATCCCTGGATGAAGCCCCTGCGCACCGCGCCCGACGACTACCCGTTCTACCACATGGAGGGCGAGGAGCTGCACGAGGTCGGCGTCGGCCCCATTCACGCCGGGGTGATCGAGCCCGGACATTTCCGCTTCGTCTGCAACGGCGAAAAGGTTCTCCATCTGGAGATCATGCTCGGATACCAGCACCGCGGGGTGGAAGACCTCTTTCTGGAAAAACGCCGCCTGAACCAGCGCGCCGTGCTGGCGGAATCCATCGCGGGCGACACCGCCGTGGGCCATGGCGTGGTCTTCGCGAACGCCTGGGAAGCGCTCTGCGGACACGGGACTTCCAGGCGCTGCCGCCTGGAGCGCACGCTCGCCTCGGAACTCGAGCGCATCGCCATCCACACCGGCGACCTCGGCGCCATCTGCGGCGACGTGGCCTACCAGCTGGGCTCGGCGGTCTACGGCCGTTTGCGCACTCCCGTCATCAACTTCATGCAGCGCTGGTGCGGCAACCGTCTGGGCAAAGGATGCGTTCGCCCCTTCGCGCAGCCGTTCCCCTTCACCAAGGAGCTGGGCGCGGATCTGCTCGGGACGCTCGGCGCCTACGAACGCGACTTCCTGGAACTCAGCGCCCACGTCAAGCACTTCCCGTCGGTGCTGGCGCGACTGGAGCGCACCGGCGTCCTGACGCAGGCGCAGGCCGAGGAGATCGGCGCCGTGGGCATGGCGGCCAGGGCCTCCAACCTTCGCCGCGACGTCCGCGCCTCCCATCCCTATCTCGAATACGGCTGGCTGGACCACAACCCCGTCACCAAACACCACGGCGACGTCCTTTCGCGCACGCAAGTCCGCATTTCCGAAGTGGAGCAGTCGCTGGAATACGCACGCCGCCTGGTCGCCGAGCTGGAAGCGCTCCCCGAGGAAAACGCGCCCGCCGCGCCGCGGCGGGCGGCGGCGAACAGCATGGTCGTTTCGCTTGGGGAAGGGTGGCGCGGCGAAATCTGCCATGTGGCCGTCACCGACGGACGCGGGGAACTCGCCCGGTACAAGATCAAGGACCCCTCCTTCCACAACTGGATGGCGCTGGCCCTCGCGGTGCGCGGGAACGAGATCTCCGACTTCCCCATCTGCAACAAGAGCTTCAACCTCTCCTACTCGGGCCACGACCTTTAGGACGGCGCCATGTTCGAAAGACTCAGGATCCTCCTCCACAACGGAAAGCAGTACATCCCCGACCCCACTCGGGCCGAGGTGCCCGGCGTCTTCCGCGGCCGCCCCGTGATTTCGACGGAGAAGGCGGACGACGACGAACTGGTCGAGCTCTGCCCCACCGGCGCAATCGCCTCCGAAGAAGGCCTTTCGATCGATCTGGGCAAATGCTGCTTCTGCGGCGAGTGCGCGCGCAAGTGCCCCGGCAAGATCCGCTTCACCAAAGACCACAAGATGGCGACCAACGTCCGCGAACGCCTGGTGGTCAAGGAGGGCGAGGACAGGCCCATCGAGCTGGACAAGGCCGCCATCCGCCCCGAGATCCGCGAAATCTACTCCGGCTCGCTCAAGCTCCGCCAGGTCTCCGCCGGCGGCGACAACAGCTGCGAATGGGAACTGGGCGCCATCTCCAACGTCAATTTCGACGCGGGCCGCTACGGCATCGAATTCGTCGCCTCGCCGCGCCATGCGGACGGCGTCGTGGTGACCGGCCCCATCACCAGGAACATGTCGCGCGCGCTGGCCATCTGCGACGAGGCCGTCCCCGATCCGCGCATCGTGGTGCTTGCGGGCACCGACGCCATCAGCGGCGGCATTTTCGAAGGTTCGAAGGAGCTGGACCGCTCCTGGCTCGAAAGCCACAAGCCCGACCTCTACATTCCCGGCAACCCCTGCCA
>JAGCEZ010000001.1 GCA_017650365.1 Fibrobacterales bacterium
CGACTTCCCCGTGCAGAACGGCGACCTCGTCAAGATGATCGTCGGAGAGGTCGCGATCGCCGACAAGGCCGGAAACACCGCGTGGAAGCACAACCCCTGGGTGACCATCGCCGGCGGCTCGCACCAGAACGTCAAGATCGTTCCCGAGGTGGTCAAGGTGGACGGGAGCAGCGGCATGGACGCCGACTGGCCCGGCGGGCCCGACGACTCCAGGGGCGCCTTCGCCGCGATCCCCTACGACGACGCCGAGGAGGCTTTCGAGGCGGCCAGGGCGAACGGGAACATCAAGGTCGTCTGGGGGCCGATCACCTTCGCCGAGCCCGCGCTCGGCGAGCCCGACGCGAAGCTCGCCTGGAGCGTCTGGATCTTCGACAACCTCGGCCAGTACGTGGACGACTACTCCGGCGTCCTCGACTGCGGCGCGCCCGAAATCGCCGGCCGCTGCTACACCGAGGAGGGGCTGGCCATGCGCTTCGCCTGGAACTTCCGCGACAAGAACGGCCGTCTGGCCGGCGCCGGCGTCTACCGCATGCGCATCACCATCGGCGGAGAGGTCCGCAACTTCCAGATCGGCGTCGCGCGAGCCGGAAAATAGACCGGAAACGCGTTCGTCCGGAAATCAGCCGTCCAGAAGTTCCCGCGAAACCCGCGGGAACTCTTCTTTGCAGCGGAAATAGGCCTCGACCACCTTCGGGTCGAAATGGCGCCCGCTCTCGGCGCGGAAGAGCGCCTCCACGCGCTCCTGCGGCCAGCCCTTCTTGTAGCACCGGTCGTTGACCAGCGCGTCGTAGACGTCGGCCAGGGCGCAGATCCGGGCGAAAAGCGGGATCTCCTCGCCGGAAAGGCCGTTGGGATAGCCCGAGCCGTCCCACTTCTCGTGGTGGCACCCGGCGATCTGCGCGGCCACGCGCAGCACCCTGCGGTCGGAGCGCGCGAGGAACCGCTCTCCGATCTGCGTGTGGAGCTTCATCTCCTCGTACTCTTCCGGGCTGAGCGGGTTCGGGCTGTTGAGCACCGTGTCGCGCACGCCGAGCTTGCCCATGTCGTGCAGCGGCGCGGTCAGGCGGATCAGGTCGCAGTCGCGCGGAGGCAGCCCCATCTCGCGCGCGAGGATGTAGCAGAGCTCGCCGACGCGCTTCACGTGGTTGCCGGTCTCGCGCGAGCGCACTTCGCCCGCCTCGCCCAGGAGGTGCACCAGCTCGTTCTGCGTCTGCTCGACCTCTTCGAGCAGACGCGCGTTCTCGAGGCTCTTGCCCGAATAGGCGGCCACCATCATCAGAAGCCGCAGGTCGTGGCCGCCGAACTCCCCTTCCCTCTTGTTGATCGCCTGGTAGACGCCGATCGCGTTCCCTGCGGATCCGAAGATCGGGACCGCGAGGATGTTGCGCGTCTCGTAGCCGGTCTTCCGGTCCACTTCGGGATTGAACCAGGGGCACGCGGCGGGGTCGTTGGCGACGATCGGCTTCCCGCGTTCGAAGCACTTCCCCGCCACGCCGGAGCGCAGCGGAATGCGGAGCTCGTCCACGTCGTGCGCCACGCGCGTGCGCAGCTCGTCGCCGTCGGCGATCCAGAGCGAGCAGCGGTCGCAGGCCAGAAGCCCGCGCGCCATGTCGGCCATCAGCAGGAGCTGCGCGTCGGCGCCGCGTTCGCCGGCGATCTTGCCAACGTAGTCGAGGACGAGGTGCAGAAGCTCCCCGTCCCTCGCCTCTCCTTCAGCGCCTTCGGGCATCCCCGGCTAGCCCTGCGCGGCGGGCACGATCTTCTTTTCGACCAGAGCGTCGAGCACGACGTCGACGGAGGCGCCCTTCTGGATCTGGAACTCCACGTTCCCCTTCAGGTCGCTCACGTCCACTTCGTATCCGTCGTCCAGCCAGCGGAAGACCATGAAGTGCTCCGGCGTCTCCACGTCGAGCCAGCAGTTCTTGGCGTTGCCGTCGTCGTCCAGGACGGTTTCCGAAAGCCCGCGGCGGCGGAGCGCGGTCTCCATCTGGATCAGGCGAAAACGGGAATGTTCGCTCATCGTGTCCCTCCTGCGCTCAGAGAACGCGCTTGACGCGCTCCAGGGCGCGTTCGACGTTTTCGCGGAGCGCGAACGCGCTCAGCCGGAAATAGCCTTCGCCGCAGGCGCCGAAGCCCGCGCCGGGCGTCCCGACGACGTTCGCTTCGCGCAGCAGGCGGTCGAAGAAGTTCCAGGAAGGCTCGCGTCCGGGGGTCTCCATCCAGACGTAGGGGCCGTTCTCCCCGCCGTGGGCCTTGACGCCGAGCCCGGAGAGCGTCTCGCGCACCAGGCGGGCGTTCTCCATGTAGTAGTCGATGTTCGCCATGCACTGGCGCCGGCCTTCGGGCGAGAAGACCGCTTCGGCGCCGCGCTGCACGGGGTAGGAGACGCCGTTGAACTTCGTGCAGTGGCGGCGGTTCCACATCGCGTGGAAGGGCGACTCCTTCGGGACGACGACGTAGCCGCAGCGCACGCCGGTGAAACCCGCGTGCTTGGAGAAGCTCCGGAACTCCACGGCGACCTTGCGCGCCCCCTCGATCTCGAAGATGGAGTGCGGGATCTCCGGGTCGCGGATGAAGGCCTCGTAGGCGGCGTCGAAGAGGATCGTCGCGTCGTTTTCGGCCGCCCAGTCCACCCAGGTCTTCAGCTGGGCGCGCGTCATCACGGCGCCGGTGGGGTTGTTGGGCGAGCAGAGGTAGACGACGTCCACCCGTTCCTTCGGCAGTTCGGGCGCGAAGCCGTTCTCGGCGGTCGTCGGCAGGTAGACGAGCCCTTCGTAGGCGACGCCGTTCGCCTCTCCCGTGCGGCCGGCCATCACGTTGGTGTCCACGTAGACCGGATAGACGGGGTCGGTCACCGCGATCTTCGCGTCGGCGCCGAAGAGCTCCTGGAAGTTGCCCGTGTCGCACTTCGACCCGTCGGAGACGAAGATTTCGGAGGGGTCGATCTCCGCGCCGCGCAGCGCGAACTCGGCCGCGATGGCCTCGCGCAGGAAGCCGTAGCCCTGTTCGGGGCCGTAGCCGCGGAACCCTTCGGGGGTCCCCATCTCCTCCACGGCCTTCTTCATCGCCTCGCAGACGGCCTGCGGCAGGGGGAGGACGACGTCGCCGATTCCCATGCGGATGATCTCGGCGCCGGGGTTCTCCTTGAGGAACGCCGCGGTTCTGCGGGCGATCTCGGGAAAGAGATAGCCGGCCTGGAGTTTTGAGTAATTTGGGTTGACGCAGGGCATGCTCACACCTCTTGCGCCAAAAATACAAAACATCTACATTGTTCGCGCCCGGAGGATTAGGCTAATTGGCAAGTCAGCGGCCTTGAAAGCCGCCGCCCGCAAGGGCTTGGGGGTTCGAGTCCCTCATCCTCCGCTTCCTCCGGACGCTACGCCGATTCCCCGTCCTCCGCGGCGTCCCGCTCGGCCTCGAAGTCGTCCCCGGCCAGTTCCGCCCGCAGAAGCGTCATCGCCCGGGAAACCCGCGCTCCGCCCGCTTCGAGGGCCCTGGCGCAGCTTTCGAGCGTCGCCCCCGTCGTGAGCACGTCGTCCACCAGAATCGGCTCCAGCGCCTCCGGAAAGGGCCGCCCGGCCCCGTAGGCGAAACCGGACGCGACGTTGGCCCTGCGCTCGGCCGCGCCCAGCCTGGTCTGCGAGACGGAGGAGCGGACCCGCTTCAGCCAGCCGGTCTCCACGCGCCCGCCCCAGCGCTTCGCGAAGGCCCGGGCCAGGAGCTCGGCCTGGTTGTAGCCGCGGAGCCGGCGCTTGGCGCGGTGGAGCGGGACGGGGATCCAGACCGTCCGCTCCGCGTCCAGCGGGCCGAAGGGCGACTCCTCGGACAGCGCCTCCGCGACCAGTTCCGGCCAGCGGAACTCGCCGTGGTACTTGAACCCGTGCGCGACCGCGCGCCACGGGCCGCCGGCCCTCCCCCACGAGACGACCTCCAGCCCGGAGCCCTCCAGGGGCGCCGGAATCCCGCTTCCACCGCACCTCCCCCGCTCCAGACACTCCGCGCAGAGGACTCCCCCGCACGCGCGGCCGCAGGCGGCGCACCCCTCGGGCCAGACGAGCCCGAGCAACGAGCGGAGGAACTCGCGCGCCCGCTCACGCATCGTGCGAATGGAACCGGACGTGGGCGATCAGCCCGCAGAGGCACATCACGGTCATCATGAAGGTGCCGCCGTAGGAGATGAACGGCAGCGGAAGCCCTGTGACCGGCATGAAGCCGACCGTCATCGCCACGTTGACCGCGACGTGGAACCCGAGGATCGCCGCGCTCCCCACGACGACGAGGTTCCCGAAGGGGTTGCCCGCCCGCGTCGTGACGCTCAGCGTCCGGGAGACCAGCATGAAGAAGAGCCCGAGCACGGCCGTGCAGCCGAGGAAGCCGAACTGCTCGCCCAGCACCCCGAAGATGAAGTCGGTGTGCTCCTCGGGGAGGAAGTCGAGGTTGGTCTGCGAGCCCTCCAGGTAGCCCTTGCCGGTGAGGCCGCCGGAGCCGATGGCGACGAAGGACTGGCGCACCTGGTAGCCGGCGCCGCGGTCGTCGCGCGTGGGGTCGACGAAGGTCTGCAGGCGCGAGCGCTGGTGGTCTTCGAGCGAGTTCCAGACGGCGTCGCCGAGCATCCCGCCCGCGAGGAGGTTGGCGGCGAGGATCAGGACGGAGATCCAGACCTGCAGGCGCGAGCGCAGGAGCACCGCGAGCAGCGCGACGATGAAGACCACCCAGACGGCCATGTTCAGCGAGCTGATCAGGCTCAGCCCCGGCGAGACGAGCAGGAAGAGCTCGCGCAGCGGAAGCCCGGCCCAGAAGAACATCGTCAGCGTCATCGCCATGAAGACGAGCGCGGTGCTGAGGTCGGGCTGCTTGAGGACGAGCAGGAACGGAACGCAGAAGAGCGGGACCAGGCCCATCTCCCACATCCAGGCGCGCCGTCCGCCGGAGGCCCCGGCCAGCGGCCTCCAGAGCGGGGAGAGCGTCGCCAGCCCGACCCCCGCGCGGAAGAGGTTCTCCAGCCTCACTTCGCGCCCCGAGAGGTAGCGCGACAGGACGAGCAGGTAGGCGACCTTCGCCACTTCGGACGGCTGCAGGTTGAAGCCCGGCAGCTTGATCCAGCGCGCGGCCCCCTTCGCGTCGTCCACGGAGCCGCCGCCCATGGCCACGTAGAGCAGCAGGGCGAGAGAGACGAGGTAGAGCGGCCACGAGGCCTCGTAGAGTGCCCTGGGCGGCAGCAGGACGATGAAGAGCGCGCAGAGCAGGCCCGCGAACGTGTAGAGGATCTGCTTGAACCAGAGGCACTGCGAAAGCGCGAGCTCCTCGTTCTTCGTCGCGGAATAGACGAGCAGGATGCCGACGGAGGCGAGGGCCGCCGCCACCAGGCAGAAGATCGGGTCGATCCGCCGCTCCAGGAACTCACGGTCGAGCATCGTTTCCCTCCGCGCGGCGTTTCAGCAGTTCGAAGTGCTTCCTGAGGATCGCGCCCGCGATCGGGCCCGCGACGCCGCCGCCGTGCCCCGCGTTCTCCACGACCACGGCCACCGCGATGGAGGCGTCCTCCACGGGCGCGGCGGCGGCGATCCAGGCGTGGGTCTTGTCCCCGTGCGGGTTCTCCGCGGATCCGGTCTTCGCGGCGACGCGCACCCCGGGCACCGCGGCGCGGTGGCCCGTGCCGCCGGCCGCGGAGGTGACCTCTTCCAGCCCCTTGACGACGATGCGGTGGAACTCCTCGTCCATGTCGATCGCGCGGATCATCTTCCTCCCGTAGCGGAGGATCGCGCGGCCCTCGGGGCTGACGACCATCCGCATCAGGTGCGGGCGCCAGAGCGTGTCGCCCCGGACGAGGGCGCCGTAGGCGTTCGCCATCTGGAGCGGCGTGACCAGCTCGCCCTGGCCGATCGCCAGGTTGAGGATCTGCCCGCGCGACCACCGCCAGCCGAGGCGCTTGCGGTAGCGGCGCTCGTACTCCACGGAATCGATGAGCGCGCCGGGGTTCTCGTACTCCAGGTCCACGCCCGTGCGGTTGCCGAGCCCGAACGTCGCGGCGGCCTCGTTGATCGGATCCATCCCGATGGCGAGCCCGAGCTGGTAGAAGAAGACGTTGCACGAGACGCGCAGCGCGTCGACGACGTTCATCGCGCCGTGCCCGCCGAGGTGCCAGCAGTGCTGGACGCGCTTGCCGAACCGGAAGCCGCCGCGGCAGGGCTGGAACGGCTTGTTCGTCTCGGTGATCGCGCCCTCCTTCAGGCCCGCGAGCGCCGTGAAGGGCTTGAACGTCGAGCCGGGCGGATAGACCCCGACCACGGCGCGGTTGTTGAGCGGGCGCGCCTCGTCGAGCGCGACGGACTGCCACCCCTTCTTGCGCGAGACGGAGTCGAGGCTGAAGATGTTCGACTCGAGGCGCGGGGAGCTGACCATCGCCAGGATCTCGCCCGAGCGCGGGTCGAGCGCCACCGCCGCGCCGCGCAGCGTGTCCGGGAACGCCTCCTCGGCCGCGCGCTGCAGCTCGAGGTCGAGCGTCAGCACCAGCGAGTTCCCGGGGCGCGCCGGAATCTGCGGCATGTTCTTCAGAAGCCCGAGCTTGCGCCCGAACGCGTCCACCTCCACGTGCTGCACGCCGTCCTTCCCGCGGAGGAACCGTTCGTACGAGGCCTCCAGCCCCTTCTTGCCCACGCGCGCCGACTTGGGGTAGCCCTCGAACTCGGGCCGTTCCAGCTCCTTCTCGTCGATCGGGGCGATGTAGCCGAAGGCGTGCGTCCCCAGCGTGCCGTAGACGTATTCGCGCCGCGACTCCACCTCGACCGAAAGGCCGGGGAACTCCGACGCGCGCTCGGAGAGGAACGCGACGACCTCGGGCGAAGCGTCCTCCAGGATGCGGTGCATCGCGTACTTGTTGCGCCACTTCGAGACCTCGAACGTCTGCGCCACGAGCGCGCTGTCGAAGACCGGGCGGTCCTCGCCGTCGCGCAGGGAGACCAGCTTCGCCTTGAGCTCCTCGGGGTCGCGCATGTCCGCGCGCGTGATCATCACCTGCCAGCTCGCGCGGTTGCGCACGAGCACGTTCCCGAAGCGGTCGTACATGCTCCCGCGCTCGGCGACCACGGTGCGCATCCGCATGCGGTTCTTTTCCGAAAGCCGGTAGTTCTCGTCGAACTGCACCACCTGCAGCCAGAACAGCCGGAGCACGAGGACGCCGAGGAGGAGGCCGAAGAAGGAGAGGATCGTCCGCGCGCGAGCCTGCCGCTCGCGCTGGTCCATCTCCAGACGGGTCCCCCAGGCCATCGGCTCAGACCTGCCGGTCGCGGGAGAAGGCGACGAACCAGACGGTTCCGAGGAGGATGGTCAGAAGGCCCCGGAGCAGGCCTCCTTCCAGAAGCAGCGCGCCGATCTGCGGAAGCTCCATTCCGGCGAAGAGCCCGTGCAGGAGGAACCGCCCGAAGAAGGCCAGCGCCAGGAGGACGATCTTGGTGATCGCGTCGAGCTTGAGGACCTGTTCCTCCGCGAACCCGACGACGTAGCCGACGACCGTCATCGCCATCGCGTCCGCGCCGAATCCGGACGCCGCGTAGGCGTCCTGCGCGATTCCGAGGAGAAGGCCGCACCAGACGCCCGCGACCGGGCCGAACTTCAGGGCGAGCGCGACGAGGAAGAGCAGCAAGAAGTCGGGGACCGCGCCGAAGACCGAGACGACGTCCTGCAGCGTCGTCTGCAGCGTCAGGAGCAGAAGCGCGAGCGCGAAGAGAAGAACGGCCTTCATTCCTGCTCCTCCACCTTCCGTCCGGGTTCCTTCTTCAGCACGAAAAGCTCCTCGAGGTAGGCGGGGTTCTGGAAGAGCCGGACCATCGCGCGCTCGAGGACCTCCACGTCGCTCTCCTCGAAGTTCTCGATCTCGCCCACCGGAATCCCCTTCGGGAAGATCCCCCCGAAGCCGGAGGTGACGAGCGTGTCGCCGACGCGCGTGCCCGAGAAGGCGGGGAAGACCGCGTAGAGGTGGTAGGAGTCGACCGTCTCGAGGATCCCCATCGTGCGCGTGCGGTTCTCGAGCACGGAGAGCCGCGAGGCGGGGTCCTGCAGCAGAAGGACGTGCGAATGGCCCTTCATCGCCTTGGAGATGCGGCCCACCACGCCGAGCGACGTCATCACCGGCATGTCGGGCCGGACGCCGTCCTCCTCGCCGACGTCGATCACCAGCGCGAGGTTGGCGAGCGTGGGGTCGCGCGCCACGACGGAGCCCATGACGAAGCCGGGCTCGCGCCGCTGCGAGAAGTTGAGGGTCTCGCGGAGACGTTCGTTCTCGATCTTGGCCTGCTGCAACGCGCTCACCTCGTAGGCGAGCTTCGCGTTCTCGAGCAGAAGCCTGCGGTTCTCCTCCTCGACGTCGGCGCGCCAGCGGACGTAGGCGACGATCTTCTGCGCGGGGAAGAGGACCGTGGAGAAGGCGAACTGGACCACGTTGCCGCGGAGCTCCGGCTCGGAGCGCATCATCGCGAACGCGATCGAGAGCGCGAGCAGAAAGGAGAGGGCGCCCCGTCTCCAGACGAAGGCCGAACGGAGCAGCGCGAACAGCTTCCGCACGCGGACCCCCTATACGGTCGTGGGCAGAAGCACCTTGCGATACTTGTCGAGGTCCTCGAGGATGCGCGCCGTGCCCTTGCAGACGGCGATCAGCGGTTCGTCGATGACGTTCACCGGGAGGTTGGTCTCCTGGCGCAGGCGTTCGTCGAAGCCGCGCAGCATCGAGCCGCCGCCGGTCATGATGATGCCCTTGTCCATGATGTCGGCGGAGAGTTCCGGAGGCGTGTCGTCGAGGGCCTTGCGGACCGCGGAGACGATGCCGTCGATCGGCTCCTTCAGCGCCTCGCGGATCTCGACGGAGGAGATCGTCATCGTGCGCGGGACGCCGGCGGACTGGTCGCGCCCCTTGACCTGCATCTCGAGCTCCTCGGCGAGCGGGTAGGCCGAACCGATCTGGAACTTGATCTGCTCCGCGGAGCTTTCGCCCACGAGGAGGTTGTAGGTGCTGCGGAGGTATTCGATGATGGCGTTGTCCATCTCGTCGCCGCCGATGCGCACGGAGGCGTCGCAGACGATGCCCTGCAGCGCGATCACCGCGATCTCCGCGGTGCCGCCGCCGATGTCGATCACCATGTTGCCGCTCGGGTCCTCGACGGGGATGCCCATCCCGATCGCGGCGGCCATCGGCTCGGCGACCAGGTAGACCTCCTTCGCGCCGGCGCTCTGCGCGGCGTCGATCACGGCCTTCTTCTCCACTTCGGTGATCCCGGAGGGGACGCCGACCACGATGCGCGGGCGGAGGAAGTAGAGCGGGCGCTTCTGCACGCGGCGGATGAAGTGCGTCAGCAGGCTCTCCACCAGGCGGAAGTCGGCGATCACGCCGTCCTTCATCGGACGCACGGCCATCATGTCGCCGGGCGTGCGGCCGAGCATGCGCTTCGCCTCGAGGCCGATGTTGATCACCTTGTCGGTGCGCCGGTCCACGGCGACGACGGAAGGTTCGTTGATGACGATCCCCTTGCCCGCAACGTGGATCAGCGTGTTGGCGGTGCCGAGGTCGATGCCGATATCGCTTGAAAAGAAGCCGAACAAGTTTGCGCTCTCCTCGAAAAACTTCGACGCAGTCTAGCCAAAATATATCAAACCCCGCGCGGATTTGCGGGGTTCGCGGCGCAACCGCGCGGGTTTCCGCCGGACTATTCGGCGGGCTTCGGAGCGGCCGGACGGTCGTGGACGAGGCGCTTCGAGAAGCGGTCCCAGTACATGTAGTTCTTCCAGTACCGGTACTTCCGCTCGCGGTGCATCGGGATGCCCTTGAAGTAGTGGAACGAGACCTGCGCGTAGGCGGCGAAGATCCCCGCCGTGTCGCCGTGGAAGTGGATCAGGGAGTCGATCCGGTAGTAGGGCTTTTCCAGCAGGAGGGAGTCGTTCCCCGCGCGGACGATCTCGCCGACCATGTACTTCAGGTCGGCCTGGCACGCGGCGTCGAGCTTCTGGGAGATCCGCTCGGGAGACTCCGAGCACCCCGCCGCGAGGAGGAGAAAAGCGAGAAGGAGCCCGACGAGCGGGCTCCTCTTCGGAAGACTGGCTTTCCGGGGCATCGGTCCTAGAAGGAGTAGGAGGCCGAGACGCGGGAAATCCAGAGGCGACCGCCCTGGAAGGGGTTGCGGTAGAGGAAGTCCTCGGCCATCACGACGTCGATTTTCAGCTTCTCTTCGACGTTGATGCCCCAGCCCCAGCCGATGTGGTCTTCGAGCGAGCCGTCGCCGACGGGGTTGGTTTCCCAGTAGTTCCCTTCGGCCTTCATCTTGCCGCCGCAGTACGCCAGGGCGTTGCCTTCGGCGTCCTTGCCGTAGCCGTCGGCCTCGTCGCAGTCCACGTAGGCGATCACCTTGCGGCCGCCGACGCGCACCACGAACCAGTCCCAGAAGACGTTGCGTTCGATGCCGAAGCTCAGGACGCCGCCGGTGGTCGTCGCGACGTCGCTGCCGGAAAGGTTCTTGGCGGTGGCGTCGTAGACCACGGAGCCGTCGTCCGCAACGGAGAAGCCCTCGGTTTCGGTCGAGTGGCGGAAGCCTTCGATGCCGAGCCAGAAGAAGCCGCGGTCCATCGCGACGTTCACGCCGAGGCCGGCGCCCACGTGGAAGTCGGTCAGGCCGTTGCCCGCCTGGACGTTGTAGATCTCGGCTTCGGGCACCAGTTCGCCGTTGAGGGCCTCGATGGTCGAGAAGAGGCGGGACTTCGCCCACCAGCTGTAGTCGCCGTCGAAGATGCCCTTGTCGGATTCGCCGTAGGCGACGCGGCCCAGGCCGCCGGAGACTTCCCAGTCGACGTCTTCGCCCATCTGCCAGTTCACGCCGAGGTCGAACTTGAAGATCGAGGCGAAGGCCAGGGAGTTGGTCTCGTAGTCCTGCTGCGGAATCGCGCCGTCCTGCATCCCGATGTAGATGTGGGCCGCGTAGAGGTTGCCGCCGGGGGTGGAACCGCCGAGGAAGCCGTCGAAGTTGGTGGTGAGGTCGGGCACGGGGACGAGCGAGTCGCCCTGCGAGGTGGAGAGGATCACCTTGTCCGGAAGCAGCCGGGACCAGCTGTCCACGCGGTTGAACGCGCCGGCGATGCTCAGGCGCGGGTCGCGCGAGTCCTCGCCGCCGAGGGGCAGCGAGAAGATGCCGCCGAACCAGGGCGAGGGGTCGACGTTGGCCGAGCCGGCGCCGAAGTTCCTGTCCTGGATCGTCCCGAGTTCGCCCACCAGGTAGTTCGGGTAGATGCCGATGTTGGCGGGGTTGTCGAAGATGCTGATGTCGTCCATGATGAACTTGGAGCTCTTCCCCATCGCCTCGATGCGCGCGTCGGTCGCGAAGGCCGCGGAAACGAGCCCCGCCAGGACGGCGGCGGAAAGGATTTTCGTACGGACAGAATGCATTGGGTGACCCCCGGATTTGCGTGAAGCCAGGAAACTGCTCTAGTTGGAATTTAGATAATGTCGGCGCCGCCGCGCGCAAAAAACGAAAAAGAAAACGGCCCCCGAGGGGGCCGTTTCCGGATTTTCCGGTCCGGGCTATTCCGTGAAGGTGAACGGAATGGTCACGGTGGTGTTGCCGGACTTGATCTTTTCGAAGACGAAGGAGCTCTTCACCTTCTGCATGATCTCCTTGTCGAACCCGCTCACGCCGGTGGTCGAGCTGACGATGGAGATCTGGATGATCTGTCCGCCGGGGGCGATGGTGAAGCGGAGCGTCACCTTGCCGTTGAAGCCGGGGTTGGTCTTGAGGTACTTGTTGTAGATGTACCGCAGACCCGGCGTGCGGGCGTTGACGACGCGCATCACTTCGGCCTTCGAGCGGCTGCCGCCGCCGTCGCCCCAGTCGATGTCCTTCGAGGAAGGAGCCTTGATCTTGCCCTTGGCGCGGGTGCTGATCGAGCCGCCGCCGCCGCCGAGCAGACCGCCGAGCATGTCGCCGATGCCGCCCGAACCGCCTTCGGCGTAGCCGTCGTTGAAACCGGCGTCGGCCTTGCCCTTGCGGCCGCCGAGCTTGGTTTCGCCGGTCTTCTGGAGGCCGGCCACGTTCTTCAGAACCTTGTCCATGTCCTGCGCGAACTTGGTGTTGTTCGTGAGGTTGTAGGCGCTGAAGCCCGACTTGCTCGTCGCGGTGGTGAGAAGCTTCAGGACGCCGCGGCTCTGAGGCGCGTTGGGCTGGCCCTTGCCGCGGGGTTTCCCGCCGCCGCCGGCCGTCTTGCGCTTCTTCTGGTTTTCGTCCTTCTTCTTCTCTTCCTTCTTCTCTTCCTTCTTCTCTTCGACGATGTTGACCATCGCCGCCAGCTCTTCCTGGCCTTCTTCGTCGAACATGATTTCGTCGACGGCCAGTTCGATCGTGGCGAACCAGAAGCCGAGGATGATCGAGACCACGAGGCCGATGGTGGCGGCCTTCGCGACGCGTTCGTCGGATTCCGGCAGCAGGGCCGAGGTCATCTCGTCCTGCACGGGCTTGCCCTTCTTGACTTTCTTTTCTTCTGCCATTGGGGCCTCCTATTCCGCGTTCCGCTGCAGGACCGCGAACCTGACGTTGCCGTACCCGGAGAAGCCGCACGACGCCATGGTCTTGTACATCACGTCGTAGCTGGTCATCTTGTCGAGCTGGACGATGACGGAGCCCTTGCTGTCGGCGTCGCCGCCGGAAGCCAGAGCCGCCATCTTCTCCTCTTCGCGCTTCGCCTGGAGGGCTTCCACCATGGGGGCGATGAAGAGGGAGTCCTGCTGCACGACCAGGTCGGTCTCGATCACGGGGGTGTTGTCCACCAGGACGTGGTTGTTGTCGACCACGACCGTGAGGAGCACTTCCTGGATCGTCTTCTGGGAGGAGGAGCTGGGCAGACGGAGGTTGTCGGCCTGCGTGAGCAGGTTGCCTTCCGCGTCCAGGTTCTTCAGAAGGAACACCAGGATGATGGTCATGGCGTCCATCAGGGAGGTGATGTTCAGGTCGTCACCGCCGCCACCGTATTTGCGTGCTTTGCGCGGCATGGTCTTAACCTCCCAGCTTGGCGAGTTGGATGTTGGCGAAACCGGATTCGCGCGCGGCGTCCATCACCTGGATGATCTTGTCGAAGGGGATCTCGTCGCCGGCGAACACGATGATGTTCTCGGCGTCGGGCATTTCGACGAAGCGGTTGTGGATGCCGGAGAGTTCCTTGGCCAGCATGTCGTAGGCGCTGCGCCAGTCTTCGTAGACCGAGTGGATGTCGTCGGTGTTCGCGGCGGTGGCGCTTCCGATCTTCCGGACGGAGTTTTCGCGGAGCGTCTGCACGTTCATGCCGACCTTGATCTGGCTCAGGCTGGTGAAGAACTCGAGGTTGCCGTCGACGTAGGCCGAGTCGCTCGAGTTGTAGACCGAGCGGAGCAGGCGGTTGTAGTCGCCGAAGACCTCTTCTTCGCTGTTGGCGCCTTCGGTGGACCGCGCGACCATCAGGATCGCCTCGATCTGCGCGACGCGCTTTTCGCCCTTGGCGTAGGTTTCCGGAATCGGCGTGCCGTCCAGGCAGGCCGCCGGGCCGCCGGAGAACGACTTGTCCTGCACCCACTTGTGCCCGCCGGTAGACGCTTCCTGGTTGATGTAGCGCATCTGGTAGCGGGGGTGGTAGCGGAAGTTGTCGCCCGTCTGGCAGCGGTACTCGATGATTTCGTCGGCGAAGATCTTCGGCAACGAACCACCGCGCGCCCAGATTTCCAGATAGTCCTTGCCGACCGCGACCGAAAGGTTCAACGCCTGGTCGTCGACTTCGGGAGGCGGGCTTCCCGCATCCATCATCGAACGCTCGGGCATGTTGATTTCGACAACGGCGAGCTTCTGGAAACTGGCCATGCTCAGCAGAATCGGGATCAGAACCGTCATCAACGCCATGACCGGGAGCAGGTCCAGGTTAGGCGCTTCGCCGATTCCGCCCTTTTTGCGTTTAGCAGCCATTGATTATGCCTCCAGTTATCGGTGTGTAGGTTGACGCACCGATTAGAGGATGTGCATGACCTTGAGGGACTTTTCTTCCATTTCTTCGACCAGACGGGTCGCCTGGAGGGTGAGGTAGCCGTTCACCACCAGCAGCGGAATGGCGACGACCAGACCGAGGAAGGTGGTACCCATGGCGACCGAGATGCCGTTCGCGAGGGCGGTGGGGCGTTCGGCGGCGGGCTTGTTGGCGACGGCGTCGAAGGCCGCGATCAGGCCGTAGATGGTGCCGAGAAGACCGGTCAGCGTCGCGACGTTCGCGCAGACGACGATCAGGTTCATGTAGCGGGTGATGCGGGGAGCTTCGGTGAGGAAGACTTCGTCGAGGGCGTCGGACATGCCCTTTTCGCCCTTGTCGCGGCTCTTGAGGACCGCGTAGATGCACTTGGCGAGCGGGATGGTCTTGTTCTGCGCGTAGGAGGTCGCTTCGGCGAGCTTGTCGCCCTTCAGCAGCTGCGACAGGTTGGCCATGAATTCCTTGCGGCCCTTGCCGGACTTCATGACGATGTAGAGGAAGCGTTCGACGCTGATGGCGGCGGCGATGCCGCCGACGGCGAGAATGACCCACATGAAGCCGAAGCCGTCCGCGGAGGGGCTGAAGGATTCGACGATTTTACCGATGACGACCATTGAAAGTCTCCTTGTTTGGCAGTCGTGTGAGGGTCATTCGACCCGGTTAGGTTGGCTTAAATCTATGATAGGAGAGCCCTGTCCCAAAGGGAAACGATGTAAAAAGTGCAGAACAAGGTCCCTTTTTCCGCGCAAAAAACGCAATCCGGGGCGGACGGTCCGTTCAGCGGCCCATTTCGCGGCGGCGGCGCAGGCGGGCCCAGGTGGATTCGGGCAGGTGCGCCCCGACGACCTGGACGATCTCCGCGCCGACGAGGCTCGCGAAGTCCGCGGCGTCCTGGAGCGTGTCGCCCGCGAGGAGGCCGGAGAGGAAGCCGGAGGCCCAGAGGTCGCCCGCGCCCGTGGTGTCCACCGCGTCGACCGCGATTCCCTTCGAGACGATGCGGCGGTCGCCGCGCGCGACGAGCGATCCCTCCGCGCCGAGCTTCACGACGACGACCGGCGCGAGCGGGGCCATCGCCTCCAGCGCCTCGGCGGGCTCCTTGCCCGTGAAGCGGCGCGCCTCGTCCTCGTTCGCGATTAAGATATCCACGTTTTTCATCTCGGAGCGGAAGAGGTCGCCGCAGGCGTCCACGACCTGCCACGCGGCGAGGTCGAGCGAGACCTGCGCGCCGCGCTCCTTCGCCATGGCGACGGCCCTGCGGAAGACGGGCTCGTTGAACGCGAGGTACCCTTCGAGGTGCAGCAGGTCCGCGCCGTCGAAGAAGTCCGGGGAGAGGTGCTCCGGGCGCAGCGTCCCGGAGACCTCGAGCGCCGTGAACATCGAGCGCTGCGCGTCGGGCGTGACGACCGAGAGGCATGTCCCCGTGCGCCCGCCGGGAACGCGGACGAGGCGTTCGTCCACTCCCCTCTCCCGCAGCGCCGAGACGAAGAAGCCGCCGCGCTCGTCGTCGCCCACGCAGCCGAGGAAGCGGCACTTCGCGCCGAGCGCGGAGAGGCCCACGACCGTGTTGCAGGCCGACCCGCCGGGGACCTGGCGCGGCTCCGCGCCCGTCGTCGCGAGCAGCTCGTCGATCTTCGCCGCGCCGACCTCGACCATTCCGCCGGGCTTGAAACCCTGCCGTTCGGGCCAGTCCTGGTCCGCCATCGCCAGGAGGTCGACCAGGGCGGAGCCCACGCTCACGACTTTCTTGGATGCTAGCGCCATCTTTCGTACTCCTCTTTTTCGCGGCGCCTGCGCTCGCTCTCGCGCAGCAGCGCCGCCCGTTCCGACGGAGTCAGGGAGTCCAGCCCCCGCTCCGAGATCTTCTCCAGCAGCCGGTCGAGGTCGATCCGGTCCTCCCGGCGCGACTTCCCGCGGGAGCGCAGGCGCGCGGCCAGGCGGTCGATCCAGGCCGGTCCGATCTTCGAACGCAGGAACGCGCGCACGTAGACCATGCCCGCGGCGAACCCGGCGAGATGCGCCCAGTGCGCGATTCCGTCGCCCGTCCGCGTCGCGAAGAGGTCGATCGCGGCGACGACCCAGACGCCCCAGCTCATCTTCATCGGGATCAGCCAGAAGAAGAGCATGCGCCGGTTCGGGAAGAGCGCCCCGAAGACGTAGAGGACGCCGAAGAGCGCGCCCGAGGCGCCGACGATGGAGCCGTTGTAGAAGAAGAGGCTCGCGGCGCCCGCGGCGAGCGCGGCGGCGAGGTAGAAGAGGGCGAACCGCCGGTCGCCGAGCGTCCTGGAGACCGCGTCGCCGAACGACCAGAGCATGACCATGTTCAGCGCGAGGTGGACGACGTCGGCGTGGAGGAACGCGTAGGTCAGCAACGTCCAGGGGCGGTCCGCGACCCAGGCGGGGCGGAGGGCGAGCGCGGAGAAGAGGTCCAGTCCGAGGCGCTCGTCGACCTGGCAGAACGCGAACAGGGCGACGTTGGCCAGGAGGAGGGCGCGCAACGCGGGCGTCAGCGAGCGGAACGGCGGGAGGAAGGAGCCCATCAGCGCTTCTTCCCGCGGGCTTCGACTTCGGCGGCGACCGCTTCGGGGACCAGCGGCGAGACGTCGCGCCCGTAGCCCAGAAGTTCGCGCACGAGCGAGGAGGAGATCCAGCGCAGCTCCGGCGAGCACGGCAGGAGCACGGTCTCGAACTTCGGCGCGAGGTTGCGGTTCGCCTCGTGCAGCCGCAGCTCCCAGTCCAGGTCGTCCCCGTCGCGGATCCCGCGGACCACGGCGTCGGCCCCGGTCTTGGAGACGAGGTCGGCGAGCAGCCCGTTCCAGACCATCACCTCGGTCCGGGGCTCGAGCTCTTCGCCGAGCGACCGGCGAATCAGCTCCACGCGCTCCTCGGGCAGGAAGAGCGGGCGCTTGTCGGGATGGTTCGCGACGGCGACGACCAGCCGGTCGCAGATTCCGAGGGCGCGCGTCGCCAGGTCGAGATGGCCGCGCGTGAAGGGGTCGAAGCTGCCGGGGAAGACGAAGAGCGACATGGTTCCAATCTACACGTTTTCGGACCCGCCGGAACGGCGGAACCAGAAGCTGAGGGAGGATTCGCCGTAGGCGCGCGTCCTGTCGGGCGCCGACGGCCAGGCGAACTTCCCGCGCGACGGGTGCTGCACCACGAGGACGCCGCCTTCGGCGACGAGCGCGAACCAGTCGGCCGAGACCGGGAACTCCGCGACGAAGGGCGGGTCGACGAAGACGAGGTCGAACTTCGCGCGGTTTCCCGGATCCGCGGCCCAGCGGAGCGCGTCCAGGCGCTCCACGCGCGCGTTCGCGCCGACCAGGGCGACGTTCGCGCGCAGGACCTCGGACGCGGCGCGGTCGGTCTCCAGGAAGACGGCCGACTCCGCGCCCCGGCTCAGCGCCTCGAGGCCGACCGCGCCGGAGCCGGCGTAGAGGTCGGCGACCCGGCGGCCCGAGCAGTCGTGTCCGAGGATGTCGAAGAGCGCCTCGCGCACGCGCGAGGCCGTGGGGCGGGTGGTCTTCCCTTCGGGGGTGCGCAGCACGCGGCCGCGCCAGAGTCCGCCTGTGATCCGGGTCGGCATCGGCGCGTCGCTACTTGTGGCGCACCTTGAGGAGCACCTTGGCGGAGACGCCGCCCTTGGCTTCGGGGCGGAAGCGGACTTCGGAGATGCCGACGGGGTTCTTCCTGCTCTCCAGCGAACGGAGGAAGGCGTTGATCTGCGCGTATTCGCCGCGGACGGAGAAGCCGAGGGACTCTTCCACGCAGCCGTCGAGCTTGCGCTTGTCCGCGGAGGAGATCTGGCCGATCTGCGCCCCGGCGCGTTCGGCGAGCGAACCGAGCTGGCCCTGGAATCCGGAGGCGTCCGGGACCAGTTCGTCGCAGAAGGGCGCGACCTGCGGGGAATGCTTCACGCGGCCGTAGCGGGAGAAGGTGCGCGCGCGCTTCGAGGCGCCGACGCCCGCCTCGGGCCCTTCGCGGAATTCGGAGCTCTTCGCCCGGAGGCCGTCGGAATAGCGCTTGAGCGACTCCTGGTCGTCCGCGACGCCCGAAACGTAGTAGAGGCCGCCGGCGCGCAGCGCGATGTCGGAGACGGCGACGCCGCGCATCGGGACGGAGGAGACCAGGTCCGCGGCGGCGAAGACGGAGGCGCGTTCGGAGGCGAGCGTCGGCCCCTTGGGGAGCGCTTCGCGGGCGGCCTTGGCGCGCGCCTGCGCGGTGCGTTCGATCGCCTTCTCGCGCTGTTCCTCGGCGAGCTGCTCCAGGGAGCGCGTCTGGGCCGCGGAGCGCAGGGTGGACTGGACGACGGCGCCGACGCCGGCCAGCACGGCCAGGACCGCGGCGATTCCGGCGACGAGCTTCCAGCGGGCGAGGATCGCCGCGCCGCGCTCCTTGAGCTCGGCGGCGCGGGAGGTGCCGTTGACGACGAGATGCCGCGCGAGGTTGACGCGAATCACAGGGCGCCCTCCTTGCAGCGATGGGCGACCGCCCAGGCGACGGCCAGCTGGAGGTCCACGCCTTCGGCGCGGGGCAGCTCGCCGACGGGAATGCCGTGCGCGTCGGACAGGGAACGGCGGCGCTCTTCGTCGAACCAGTCGCCGGCCTGCGCGAAGAACGCCTCGGAGGGCGCGGGGGCGCGGCCGAGGAATTCGGCGATCCGCTCGTCGGCGGAATCCGCGCGCAGGAGCGTCTGGCTCTGCAGGGGCATCGTCCCGTTCTGGACGAAGCCGAAGCGGAGCAGCGCCCCTTCCTGGACCAGCACGGAATAGACCTTGGGCGCGGCGGCGCCCTGCGCGAACTCGACGGCGTTGGCGGCGGCGAAGAGGCGGCTCTCCACGAGATCCGGTTCCGCGCCGACGCGTTCGAGCGAAACGGCGAACGCCTCCATCTCCTTCTTCCGGACCGCGACGACGTTCACCATCCGTCCTTCGGGCGTCCTGGGGAGCTTGTCCCAGGAGATCGCGAACTCCTTCGAATCCGCGCCGAGATAGAGGCCCGTCTCCCAGCGGACGTATTCCGAAAGCGGCTGCGCCTCCGCGGGAACGAAGAACGATCGGCTGACGCCCGAGGCGAAGCTGGGCGCGATGCCCCAGACGAGCTTGCTCTTGAGCGGAACCTCCGCGAGGATTTCGGCGATGGTCTCGTTCCACGAAGCGGGGTCGTGGAACGGCTTCTGGCCGCCGAAAAGCGTTTCGCCTTTCGCGCCAAGACCGACGTAGCACGCCCTGTCGGGCAGGAGGTCGATGCCGATGTAGACCACTGAACGCGCCATCTGTCCTATCTCTTTTCGCGCCAACTACTTACGAAATGTAATCTTAGAAGAGAGAGAATGCAACTTTCCTTTGCCGATTCCCTTCACTTGGAGCAGATTTTCGGGTCCCTCGAAGGGACCGTGCTCCTCCCTCCAGGCGACGATCGCCTGCGCCAGAGAGGGGCCGACGCCCGGCAACCGTTGCAGTTGCTGGACCGAAGCGTGGTTGACGTCGATCCGCTCGCCCTCGGCCAGAGGCGGATTTTTTGCGCTTTTTGCGTGTTTTTTCTTCGAGGAGGAACCCGTCCGGGCGCCTTTTTTCTCCCCTTCGGCCCCGTTTTCGGACGGATTTTCCCCGAAAACGGCTCCGGAATCGGACAAAACGGCCCCCGCGGCCTCCGTTTCCTCCCCCGCGGGATCGGGAAGCGCCGTCCAGGAGACGGGCTCCTCGGTCGCGGAAAGGACGAGCCGCGACGCCCCGCCGAAGAGGAGGAGGCAGAGAATCGTCAGGACCAGCTTGCGTTCAACGGCGTTCATGTTCGGAAAGAACCAGGCTCTCCACGGCGGCGACGTCTTCGGGAAGATCGACCGAAGCGGTCGGGCGCGCGGCGAAGACCATCCGCACGGCGACCTGCGGAAAGCACCGCAGCTGCTCCAGCCGGCGCGACTCCTCGAGGGGCGAGCTCGGCGAGCGCGCGAACAAATCTAGAATCCCGGAGGAGTAGGCGTAGAAGCCCACGTGGCGAAACAGGTTTTTTCGACGTTTTCCGAAATCGTCTTCCTTTCGGAAGAAGTCGAGGGCGCGGCCGTCGTCGCCGACGAGGACCTTGACCACGCTGTCGCGCGCCCGGTCCGCCGGGTCGAGCGGACAGGCCGCGCTCCACCAGCAGGACGGGTCCGAACGGAGCCCGTCGGCCAGGGAGCGGAGCAGGTCCGGGTCGGCGAGGGGTTCGTCTCCCTGGAGGTCGACCACGAGCTCCAGCCCGAGCTCCTTCGCGGCCCAGGCCACGCGGTCGCTCCCCGTGCGCATCCCCTCCGGAGTGAGGATCGTTTCGAAACCGTCCTCCGCCGCCGCTCGCGCGACCGCCTCGGAATCGGTGGCGCAGACGACGCGGTCGAAGCACGCCGCCTCGCGCGCGCGGCGCAGCGTCCGCACGACCATCGGGACCCCGAGGATCGGGACGAGCGGCTTTCCGGGAAAGCGGGTGGACCCCATCCGCGCCGGGACGACGCAGGAGACGGGCGCGGGGGCGAAGGTCAACCGATGACCTTCGGAATGACGAAGTGGCCGGTTTCGACCTTGGGGGCGTTGGCGAACGCGGTTTCGGAATCGAATCCGGGACGGGGCTCGTCGGCGCGGAGCTCGGCCTTGCCCTCCTCCACGCCGGTCAACGGCTCGACGTCGTCGAGCTTCAGGGCGCGGAGCTGCTCGAAATAGCCCACCATGCGGTCGAGGTGCGCCTTCAGCTCCGGAATCTCCTCCGGAGCGACGTCCAGGCGGGACAGCTTGGCGAGTTTGAGGATTTCCTTGTCGTCCATGACCGTTCTCCCTGTCTATCCGACCACCGTCAGCGAGGCGAACTTGATCACCAGGCACCGGGTGCTTCCGTCCGCGAACCGCACGTCGACGCGGTCGGTGGGCGAAGTCCCGCTGGCGGCCAGCACGACGCCGAAGCCGAAGCGCGGATGGCGGACCTTCGCGCCCACGCGCAAATATAGGTTCTCCTGGCTCTCCTCCCCGCCGAGGAGCTCGCTCGCGGGACGCACCGAGGCGGGGCGCGCGGCGGTTCCGGCGCGGAACGCGGAGCCGCGGAACTCGGGGCGCCGGTACTGCGGGGTCGCCGTGGAGAACCGCCGCGCGAATCCCGGGCGGAACCCGGACGCCGTCCGGTTCCGCGCGCCCGAGGACGAGGACCCGGAGAACGCGCCGTCCGCGGAGGAGGCCTCGTCCGGGAAAGCGGACGCGCCCGGGAACGACCAGCGGCCCTGTCTTTCGGTCTCGCACGTCGAGGGGTCGATCTCGGAGAGGAAGCGCGACGGCGAGACCTCGCCGGTCGTCCCGGCGCTGGAGCGCAGGTGCGCGTCGAGCAGCCAGAGCCGCTTGCGGGCGCGCGTCATGCCGACGTAGAAGAGCCGGCGCTCCTCCTCGACGTCCACGGCCTCGCCGGAGAACTGCATCGGAAGGAGCCCCTCGCTGCACCCGACGACGAAGACGTTCTCGAACTCGAGTCCCTTGGCGGAGTGGAGCGTCATCAGGCTGACCGCGGGGCCGCGCTCCGAGGCGCGCGCGACGTCGGTGGCGAGCACCGCGTCCTCGAGGAACTGCTCGAGCGTCGTTCCGGGCGAATCCTCCTCGCGCTCCTCGGCTTCGCTCAGGAGTTCGGAGACGTTCCTGATCCTGTCGCGCGCCTCCTCCGTCGCCTGGGCGAGGAGCGCCGCGCGGTAGCCGCTCTTCTCGATCGCGTCGGAGACGACGACGGGAAGCGGGTTCGCCGCGGCCGATTCGCGGAGTCCGCGGATCAGCTCCACGAAGGCGGCGACCTTCGCGGCGGCCGCGGGCGGAAGGACCTCGGACGCGGCCTCCATCGCGCGGAAGAGCGGGATCCCCGCCTCCTTCGCGCGTTCGCGCAGGCGCCCGAGCGACGTCTCCCCTATTCCGCGGGCCGGGACGTTGACGATGCGCTCCAGGGCGAGGACGTCGTCGGGGTTGGCGACGAGGCGCAGGTAGGCGATGACGTCGCGCACCTCCTTGCGCTGGTAGAACCCGAGCCCGCCGACGATCCGGCAGCGGATCCTGCGCTGCGCGAAGACCTTTTCCAGGGCGCGCGACTGCGAGTTCGTCCGGTAGAAGACCGCCGTGTTCTCCCACGTCTCCTCGCCCTTGCCGCGCAGCCAGTCGGCGACGTATTCCGCCTGCGCGTTGTCGTCGAACCGGTGGACGATCCGGATCGGGTCGCCGGGCTCGAGGTTCGAGAAGACCTTCTTCTCCAGCCCCTTGACGCGCTCGTTGTTCCGGATCACGGAGCCCGCGCCGCGGACGATGTTCGACGTGCTGCGGAAGTTCTCCTCCAGCTTGAAGACCTCGGCGTCGGGGAAGTCGCGCACGAAGTTCCGCAGGTTGCGGATGTCCGCGCCGCGCCAGGAGTAGATGCTCTGGTCGTCGTCGCCGACCACGGTCAGGAAGGCCTCCTTGCCGCAGAAGAGGCGCACCAGCCGGTACTGCACGGCGTTGGTGTCCTGGTATTCGTCCACGAGCACGTGCCGGAAGCGGCGGCGGACCGAGCCGAGGACCTCGGGGTCGTTCTCGAGCAGCTTCACCATGTGCAGCAGCAGGTCGTCGAAGTCGAGCGCGTTGCTCTCGGCGAGCCGCCTTTCGTACTTGGCGTAGAGCTCCGCGAACGCCTTCTGCTCGGGGTGGACGGCGTCCGCGAGCGCGCGGGACGGCGGGACGAACGACGACTTCCACGACGAGATCGCCGCGAGGAGCCTGCGCTTCCCTCCGCCGGCGGTCTCCATCGACGCCTCCTTCAGGAGGGCGTTCGCGATCTTGGCCTGGTCGTCGTCGTTGCAGATCGAGAAGTCGCGGCTCCGGAACGCGGGGCCGTTCTCCGCGGGGAGGTGCATGCGGAGGAGCTTCGCGCAGATGGAGTGGAACGTCCCCATCCACGGCATCCGGACGTCGCGCCCGACGTACTCGCAGATGCGCGAGCGCATCTCGCCCGCGGCCTTGTTCGTGAACGTGACGGCGGCGATCCCGCGCTCGTCGAGCGGGCGGCCGTCGGGCCCGGGCGGGGCCTCCACGAGGAGGCGCGCGATCTTGTAGACGAGGACGCGCGTCTTGCCGGAGCCGGCGCCCGCGAGAATCAGCGAGGCGCGCGCGTCGGAGCAGACCGCCTCGTACTGGGGCGCCGTCAGCTGCGTTTTCAGGAACTCCCGGTCGGCGGCGGACATCTAGTCGTCGAAGTCCGCGGTCGAGGCCGCCAGCGCGTCTTCGAGCGTGCAGACGCCCTTCATCGCCTTGTCGAGCCCGTCGGCGCGGAGCGTCACCAGGCCGCAGTGCTCCAGCGCGTACTTCTTCAGGTCTTCGCCGGAGGCGCGCTTGAGGACCAGGCTGCAGAAGCCGTCGTTGGGGACGAGGTACTCGATGATCGGGACACGGCCCTTCTTGCCCGTGCCGTCGCACTTCTGGCACCCTTCGCCCTTGTAGAACTTGGCGTCGAGCGGGACATGGAGGCGCCTCTTGGTCTCCTCGTCCACCTCGACCTCCTTCTTGCAGGTCTGGCAGATGCGGCGCACGAGACGCTGCGCCAGCACGCCCTTGACGGCGGAGGTGACGAGGAACGGCTCCAGCCCCATTTCCAGAAGACGCGGGAAGGCGCCGCAGGTGTCGTTGGTGTGGAGCGTGGAGAGCACGAGGTGGCCGGTGAGGGCCGCTTCGACGGCCATCGAGGAGGTTTCCTTGTCGCGCATTTCCCCGATGAGCATGATGTCGGGGTCCTGACGGAGCAGCGACCGGATGCCCGCGGCGAACGTGAACCCGGCGGCGTTGTTGATCTGGCCCTGGTTGATGCCGTCGATGTTGAGTTCCACGGGGTCCTCCATCGTCGAGATGTTGACCTCGGGGCGGTTGATTTCGCGGATGCAGGCGTAGAGCGTGGTCGATTTGCCGGAGCCGGTCGGCCCGGTGACGAGGATGATGCCGTTGGGCAGGCGGATCCCGGCGCGGAGGCGCTTCAGCGTCACGGGGAGCATCCCCATGTCGTCCAGCGAGAACTGGTTCTTCTCCGGGTCCAGGATACGGATGACGATCTTCTCCATCACGCCGCGCTTGCGGAGCGAGACCGGGAACGAGCTGACGCGGAGGTCGACCTCGTGGCCGCTGAGCTTGATGGTGATTCGGCCGTCCTGGGGCTTGCGCTTTTCGGCGATGTCCATGCTCGCCAGGATCTTGAAGCGGGAGAGGACGGCGTTGGAGAGCGTGTGCGGGATGGTGGAGCGGACCGCCAGTTCGCCGTCGGTGCGGTACCGCAGGCGGAGATAGTTGTCCTCGGGCTCCAGGTGGATGTCGGAGACGCCCCCGTTGACCGCCTCGGAGATGATCGAGTTGACGATGGCGACGATCTTGCGCCCTTCCTCGGAGGAGAAGTCGAGGTCGTCGGCGTTGGCGTCGGGCGTCTCCTCGGGCTTGGCCGCGGCCTTGTCCTCGCCGATCAGCTCGTCGATCCCGGTGTTCTGCACGCCGTAGAGCGATTCGATCGCCTTGTTGATGTCGTCCTCGGTCGCCATGACCGAATCGACGTTCATCTGAGTCTTGAACCGGAGGTAGTCGACCGTGCGCATGTCGGTCGGGTCGGCCATCGCGATCGTCAGCGTCTTGCCGCGGACATAGAGCGGGACCACCTTGTGCGTGCGCGACATCTCCTCGGTGATCAGGGCGACGGCGCCGTGGTCGAAGTGGTAGTTCTTCAGCTTGACCTGCGGAATGTCGAGCTGCGCCGAGAGGATGTTGAGGAGCTGCTCCCCGGTGATCTTGTGGAGCTCGACGAGGCACTTCCCGAGCTTCTGCCCGGTCTGCTTCTGCATCGCCAGCGCTTCGTCGATGTCGGCCTGGGTGACGGTCCCCTGCTCGACGAGGATGTCGCCCAGGCGCTTCTTCTGCTTGAGGGAGATCTGCTCGCCGAGGATCGAGGCCATCGTGTCCTCGTCCACGAAGCCGAGGCGGACGATCACCTTGCCGAGCATCAGGCCGGTGCGGCGGTGCTCGTTCAGCGCGTGCTGCAGCTGGTCTTCGTCGATCAGCCCCTGCTCGAGGAGGATTTCGCCGACTTTCGTCCCTTTTGCCATCAGAAATGACTCCAACCCTTTGCGGCGACGGGAACGAGCGCGCCGTCCGCCCGCCGCCCGAAAACGCCTTCCCCCCGTTCGACGACGCCAATCCGGCGAGGTTCCGCGGGGAGTCCCTTTTCCTTGAATATAGTCTCTATTCGGCTGCCGGGAGCGGACGAAGTGAAGAGAAGTTGGTACTCCTCTCCCGACGAGAGGACGGTCTCCGCCGGGTCGAGTCCGAGCCCGGACGCCAGTTCCGCCAGCCCGTCAGGCGCGGGCAGCCGCTCTAGGTCGAGGACGATCCGGACGCCGGACTCCCGGGCGAGGTGGTTCGCCTCGGAGCTCAGGCCGTCGCTGACGTCGATGCAGGCCCCGGTCCGCTCGTCGCGCGCCAATGCCTCGCCGAGCCCGGCGGGAAAGTCCGGCGAGCGGTGGACAGCGAGGCACTCGCGCGCGAGCCTCCCCTCCTCCGCGCCGCGGCCGCGGAGCAGGAGCTCCAGGCCGACGCGGCTTCGGCCCAGCGGCCCGGAGACCCAGACCGCCTGGCCGGGAGCCGCCGCGCCGCGGCGCAAGACCCGCCTTCCCGGGCGGCCGGCCACGGTGATCGCC
>JAGCEZ010000100.1 GCA_017650365.1 Fibrobacterales bacterium
AGGAGGACCTGCGCAAGCGCGAGCGCCAGCGCGAGGAGCGCGGCGGAGGGGGCGCCCAGCAGGAGCGCGAGGCCGGCGACCGCGGCGCAGCCGAGGAGCTCCGCCAGGCACGCGCCGCCGACGGGGACCGAGCGCAGGAACGCGAGCGAGAAGTCGAACGCGATGCCCGCGCGGACCAGCGGAAGCGGGAGCCGCGCCAGGTCGGGCCACTTGCGCGCGAAGATTCCCATCGCGCGGTGGAAGTTCACGAGCGACTTCCAGCGGCGCGTGGCGGCGCTGCGCCCCTTGAGGTGCACGAGCTGCGCGTCGGGCGTGTACCAGTTGCGGAAGCCCGCGCGCTGCGCGCGGAGGCAGAGGTCGAGGTCCTCGCCGTACATGAAGAAGTCCTCGTCGAACCCCTTCAGCTCCTCGAAGAGCGACTTGCGGACGCAGAAGAAGGAGCCGCTGACGGCGTCCACCTCGGCCGGCTCGTTCTCGTCGAGCCAGGTGAGGTTGTAGCGCCCGAAGACGCGGCTCTTCGGGAAGAGCGCCGAGAGCCCGAGCACGTGCCAGATCACGCTCCACGACGTGGGGAAGGAGCGGCGGCAGGCCAGCTGGAGCGTGCCGTCGCCGTTGAGGATCCGGCAGCCGACGACGCCCGCGTCCCCGCGCGCCATGTGGAAGCGCAGCGTCCCCTCGAAGGTGGAGGCGTCGCAGACCGTGTCGGGGTTGACGAAGAAGAGCCACGGGTGCTCGGCGTGCCGGACGGCGAGGTTGCAGGCCTTCCCGAACCCGAGGTTGACCGGGCTGAAGATCCACTTCGCCTCCGGGAAGTCGTCCGGAACGGTCCCGAGCGCGCCCGGGTCGGAGGCGTTGTCCACGACGACGACCTGGTGGACGAACCCCTTCAGCGCCGCCCGCAGGCTCTGCAGGCAGACCCGCAGCACGTCGCCCGAGTTGTAGGCGACGAGGACCACGGTGAATCCCGGAAGGGGCTGGAGCTCCACGCTAGACCTTGCTGAAGCGGAGCTTGATCAGGACGAAGAGCGCCTCGGAGACGATCGTCCCCGACATCTTGGAGTCGCCCAGGACGCGGTCGGTGAAGACGATCGGGATCTCGCGGATCCGGAAGCCCTTCTTCCAGAGCTTGTAGGTCGTCTCGATCTGGAAGCTGTAGCCCGAGGCGCTGATGCGGTCGAGGTCCAGCGCCTGCAGCGCGCCGCGGCGGAAGCACTTGAACCCGCCCGTCGCGTCGGAGACCGGCAGCCCCGTGATGAAGCGCGCGTAGATGTTGCCGCCGTAGCTGAGGATCAGCCTCTTCCAGTCCCAGTTGACCACGGAGATCTTCCCGTCCTTGTAGCGGCTGCCCAGGACGAGGTCGCCGTCCTTCGCCGCCTCGAGGAAACGCGGGAGGTCGCGCGGGTCGTGCGAGAGGTCCGCGTCCATCTCGAAGACGTATTCGTAGTCGCGCTCCAGCGCCCAGCGGAACCCGGCGACGTAGGCGCCGCCCAGCCCGTTCTTCTTGTCGCGCTCGAGCAGGTGCAGGCGGCCGGGGAACCTCCCCTGGAGCTCGCGGACGACGTCCGCGGTCCCGTCGGGCGAGGCGTCGTCCACGACGAGGACGTCGAACTCGCGTTCGAGCCCGAAGACGATTTCGGCCACGTGCGCGATGTTCTCGCGTTCGTTGTAGGTCGGGACGATGACAAGCGCTTTTTCTTCAGTCGCGGACATTCTTCTTTTCCTCGAAATAGGCGTCCATCTGTTCGTCGAGACCGCGCAGGCGCACGCCCGCGACGGCGGAGATCCTGTCCAGGCGGAACCCGGACTCCGGCGGCCGCTTCGCGGGCTGCCGGAGGTCTTCGGTCCGGACCTCGTCGATCAGCGAGGCGTCGAGCCCCGTGCGCGCCGCCACGCGGCGGGCCCACTCCAGGCGCGAGCAGCGCTCGGTCCCGGAGCAATGCCAGAGGCCGCTCTTCCCGGCGAGGACCAGCGCCCAGAGCGAGACCGCGAGGTCGGAGGCGAGCGTCGGATTCCCGACCTGGTCCCCGACGACGGGGATCCGCCTCCCGGCCTCCAGGTTCGCGCGCACCCAGTCGACGAAGCTCGGGCGCAGCCCGCGCCCCGTGCCGTAGAGCAGCATCGTGCGGACCACGAGATGGTCCGGGGACTCCTCGAAAACGGCGCGTTCGGACTCCAGCTTCACGCGCCCGTAGACGGAGAGCGGGTTCGGCTCGTCGTCCTCGGAATAGGGTCCGTTCCGCCCGTCGAACACGTAGTCGGTGGAGAGGTGGACCAGGCGCTTCGCGGCGCGGGCCATGGCGCGGACCGCGTCGCGGTTGACGCGGGCGCACCGCTCCGGCTCGGACTCGCACGCGTCGACCGCGGTCATCGCGGCGGCGTTGAAGACGACGTCGGCGTCCGCCTCGCGGACGGCCCGCTCCGCCGCGTCCAGGTCGGAAAGGTCGACGCGGGTCCAGCGGTCCGCGGGGAGTCCGGGCGCGAGCGGCGCCTCCTCGATCCCGCAGCCGGAGAGCTCCCAGCCCCGCGGCGCCGCGCGCAGCAGGTTTTGCCCGAGGAGCCCGTTCGCCCCGACGACCAGCGCCTTCAACTTCAGATCTCTTCCGCGACCGGGGCGGAGTGGTCCGCCTTGGAGTTCACCATTTCGCCCAGCAGCCCGAGGGAGACGAACTGCAGGCCCATGATCAGGGAGGTCATGCCCAGCACCATCAGCGGCCGCACGTGGAGCGCGCCCGCGCGGATCCATTCGCACAGGAACCAGGCCGCGACCCCGCCGCCCAGCAGGACGAAGAGCAGGCCGACCGTCCCGAAGAGGTGCAGCGGCTTCACCGCGAACTTCCGGAGGAAGAGCAGCGACACGAGGTCGAGGAAGCCGGAGACCAGGCGCGAGACCCCGTACTTGGAGACGCCGTGGACGCGCGGGCGGTGCTCGACGACGCGTTCGCCGACGCGGTAGCCCATCCAATGCGCCATCGCCGGGATGAAGCGGTGGTAGTCGCCGTAGAGGCGGACGCTCTGCGCGACCGCGCGGCGGTAGAACTTGATGCCGCAGTTGTAGTCGTGCAGGCGGAGCCCGGCGACCAGGCTGACGACGGCGTTGAAGAGCTTCGAGGGCAGCGTCTTGTGCCACGGGTCGTGGCGCACGCGCTTCCAGCCCGAGACCAGGTCGAGGTTCTCGGACTCCAGCTGTTCGCGCATCGCGACCAGCTCGGCGGGGCGGTCCTGGAGGTCGCCGTCCATCGTCGCGACGTATTCGCCGCAGGCGTGCGCGAAGCCGTGCGCGAGCGCGGCGGCCTTGCCGCAGCAGTAGCGGAAGCGCCAGGCGCGGATCCGGGGCTCGGAGGCGCGGAGCTCCTTGACGACCTCCCACGTGCGGTCGGTCGAGCCGTCGTCCACGATCAGCAGCTCCCAGGAGCCTTCGAACGGGCCGTCCAGCTCGCGGCGGATCTCCTCGACGAGAAGCGGGAGGTTCTCGCTTTCGTCCTTCGCGGGCACGACGACGGAGAGCAGGGGGCGTCCGGACATGTCAGCCTGCCTTCTTTTCGCGCGAGAGGAACCGGGCGACGTCGTTCAGGCGCGACTCGATCTCCCCGCGGTCGTAGGAGGGAACGTTGTCCAGGCCGGACTTCAGGAGGTTCAGCGCCTCGTCCGGGCGTCCGGCGGTCATCCAGAAGTCCGCGCCGATCACGTAGGTGCGCCACTCCTCGGGGAACTGCCTCAGCGCGCGGGCCAGGAACCGCGTCCCGCGGTCCATCGCGACGGAGGCGCGGGCCTCCAGGTCGGCGCGCATCGCCTGCACCTCGGGCGCGGAGACGCTGTCCGCGCTCTTCAGCCCCTCGAGCATCGGCATCGCGGACGCGAGCTCGCGCCGGGCGTCCATCACCACGCGGTAGTAGACCGAGTTGTAGTTGTAGAGCAGGCGCCGCGTCTCGTCGTTGACGTAGCAGCTGCGGTCCTCCAGGCAGCGGTAGCGGTAGACCGAGTCCACGAGGAAGACGGTCCGCTCCAGGTCGAGGCGGCCCTGGGGCTCCTTCGTCCCGCGGCGCAGCGTGTAGACCATGCCCTGCATGTCCATGTACTTGTCGAGCCCGACGAAGTTCTCGCGGCCCACGGTCGTCGCGAAGTGGAACGGACGGTCGGGATTGCTGAGCATGACGTCGATCACCAGCTGGTCCTGCACCTTCAGGAACGTCGGCCGGTAGTTGGCCAGCCATTCCTCCATCGCGGAGTTCATCTGGCGGTAGTCGAGGAGCCGCGCGCGGTTGCCCTGCGCGATCTCGGCCTTGCGGTCCGCGTCCGGATTCCCGAGCGCCTTGAGCGAGTCGATCTGGCGCTCCGTCTTCCCGATCATCGAGTCGGCGTAGGCGACCGAGGCGGACACGGCCCCGGCGAAGGCGTCGTCCACGCGGACCAGCCCTTCGTAGGTGTCGAGGACGGCCAGCCGGTTCTTGAGGTCCTCGAGCCTGAGCTTGGGCTCGTTCTCGAGGATCTGCCGGACGTACCAGTCGGTGTTCCCCAGCGAGAGGTTGACCACGCGGACGTCCTTGCGCACCCCCTCGACCTCCTGGATGAACCAGAGCGGGAAGGTGTCGTTGTCGCCGTTGGTGAAGAGGACGCCGTCCTTCTCGCAGGAGTTGAGGAGGTTGTAGGCGTAGTCCCAGGGGATGAAGTTCCCGCTGCGGTCGTGCTCGCCCCAGTTCACGCCGAGCGGCAGGACCAGGGAGACGGCGGCGAGCGCGGTCCCCGCCTTCTTCGCCAGGCCCGCGCCGCGGCGGCGCCAGAGCGCCTCGACCGCGAGGCCCGCGCCGATCCCGAAGAGGATCCCCATCATCATGAAGCCGGGCGTGTAGAAGTAGTCGCGTTCGCGCACTTCGAGCTGCACCGTCTGCGGGCCCGGGGCCGGGCTCCCCGCGTTCAGCCACTGCCGGTAGGCGTAGCCCTCGGAGCCGAGGCCGTCGGCGAAGTTCATGTAGAAGAGCAGCCCGGCCGTCGTGATCAGGTAGAGCGCGGCGACGTAGCCGGCGGTCTTCGGGTCGCGCCGCCAGAGCCGGCGGCAGACCAGGAAGATCGCGCCGTTGAAGACCAGGAAGATCAGCACCTGCGGGACGGGGTTGTCCTTGAAGAGCATCATCTGCGTCGGGAATTCGATCCCGAGCTTCTCGAGCGGCGGGTTGTCCGCCTCGTCGACGTAGAACTTCCCGTAGTCGCGGCCGAAGCGCACCTCGCCCACCTTCCACGGCAGGTACTGCGCGAACTGGTAGCCGCCGAAGCCCATGTGGGGCCACGTGAGCAGCTGGTTGTCGAACTTGGCGCGGCGGTGGAAGGCGCGGGTTATCATCGACTCGCTGCCGTACTGCTTGCGCGCGAGGAAGGAGTTGAAGGCGCCCCACTTGTCCTGGTCGAGGAGGTCGAGCGCGGACTCCACGTGGATCTCGGGGTCGTTCTCGTCGATCGCCGGGTCGAGCGCGGAGCGGATCGGGATGTAGGCGTGGTTCGAGAAGCCGAGGAAGGCGACGACCGCGAACCAGAAGGAGAGCTTCCAGATCCGGGAGAAGAGCGGCGAGGCGTTCCCGCCGCGGAAGACCAGCGCGCAGACGCCCGTGGCCAGGATGCTCAGGACGAGGACCTCGGGGAAGACGTCCACCTTGTAGACCACCGCGTAGAGCAGGACGCAGACGACCCAGAAGGGGATGCTTTCGCGCCTGCGGAACCGCTCGTCCACCGCGACGACGAAGGCGAAGAGCGCGGGCAGCGTGATCAGCGTGTAGAGCTGGATGCCGATGCCGAGGTAGGCGACGTAGCAGATCAGGACGAGCAGGCGGTCGCCGAAGTCGGTGCCGGCGTGCCGCGCCCAGACCAGCGAGAGCCAGGTGACGCAGAAGACGAAGCACATCGCGAGGCCGTAGACCTCGGCCTCGACCGCGTTGAACCAGAAGGTGTCGGAGAAGGCGACGAGGAACGAGGCGACGGCGCCCGCGACGGGGAGAGCCCACCGGGCCGCGGGGGATTCCAGCTCGTCGCGCGAGCGGAACCAGGCGGCCAGCGCCTCCCAGGCGGTCAGGAAGCAGAAGAAGACCGCGAGCGCGCTGGAGAAGACGGAGATCAGGTTCACGCGGGCGGCGACCTCCCCGATCCACGGCATCAGGACGATCGCCACGCGGCCGAGGATCACGAAGAAGGGAGTCCCCGGGGGATGCGGGATCCCGAGGATGTTCGAGACCGCGATGAACTCGCCGCAGTCCCAGAACGAGACCGTCGGGGCCATCGTCAGGAAGAAGACGACGTAGGAGACCAGGGCGCAGAGGACGGCGCCGATCCATTTGACTTTGTTCAGAGCGAGGTTCTGCATCGTGTTCCTATGCGTTTTCTTCGGGCTTTTCGGAAGCGCCGCCGGAGACCTTCCGGGCGACGACGTTGAGGATGCCGCCGACGAAGCGGGGCGACTCCTCGGTGGAGAACTTGCGGGCGATGGACTGGTACTCCGACAGCGCCACCTTCGGCGGCACCTCGGCGACCATCCGGATCTCGGCGATGCCGAGCTCGACCAGGATGCGGTCCACCAGCGCGATGCGGTCGAAGTCCCAGTTGGCGACGGAGGCGCGGATCTCGTCCTGGATCTCCTTGCGGTTTTCCTGGACGAGGTTGACCAGCCTGATCCCGAACTCGCGCTGCGCGTCCGGGATCTTCTGCTCGTCGAGCACGGCGACCAGCGCGTCGGCCACGGTGCCGCAACCCTGCTCCAGCGCGTAGAGCGTCTGCATGGCCATCACGCGGGCCTGCCGGTTCGAAGCGTTCTGCGTCTGCGTCGTTCTCATTGGCATATCTCCATGAAGTCCCGCAGCGCGCCTTTGGAAAAGTCCGGAGTTTCGAAAAGGGCCATCTGGACCGCGGCGTCGGCGCACTCCGCGCCCTTGTTGCGGCCGCCGTCGCCCACGCCGTCGTGCGCGGCGTTCGCGATCCGGTCCGTCGCGCAGTCGGTCTCGCCGCAGCGCTCCAGCGCCTGCTCCAGCGTGTCGCAGGTCAGCACGCCGAAGATGACCGGGACGTCCGTCGACAGCCCGACCCGCATGATTCCGCGGGCGCACTCCGCGCAGACGTAGTCGAAGTGGGGCGTGCCGCCGCGGATCACCGCGCCCAGGCAGACGATCGCGTCGGCGCGGACGCCGGAGACCCGAGCCGTCTTCATCGCGGCGAGAGGGAGCTCGAACGCGCCCGGGACCCAGGCGGTCCTCACGTTCTTCTCCCGGACGCCGAGCGCGGAGAGGCGCTCCAGGCACCCCTTCAGCAGCGCGCCCGTCACCCGTTCGTTGAACCGGGAGACGATCACGGCGATCCGCAGGTCGGAGGCGGTCCTCATTTCCCTTCCTCCTTTCCGTCCACCTTGGAGAGGATGTGGCCGAAGCGGTCGCGCTTGGTCCGGAGATAGCGGCGGTTGTAGTCGTTCGCCTCCATCTCGATCGGGACGACCTCCGACACCTCGAGGCCGAAGCCCTTCAGGCCTGTGATCTTCTTGGGATTGTTGGTCATCAGGCGCAGCTTGCCCACGCCGAGCGAGACGATGATCTGGGCGCCGATGCCGTAGTCGCGCAGGTCCGCGGGGAACCCGAGCTTGATGTTCGCGTCGTAGGTGTCGTACCCCTCGTCCTGGAGGGCGTAGGCGCGGATCTTGTTGATCAGCCCGATGCCGCGGCCCTCCTGGCGCATGTAGACCAGGAGCCCGCGCCCTTCGGCCGCGATGGCGCGCATGGCCGCGGCGTACTGCTCGCCGCAGTCGCATCGCGCGCTCCCGAGCGCGTCGCCCGTCAGGCATTCCGAGTGGATCCGGCAGAGGACCGGCTTCCCGTCGGCGATGTCGCCCATCGACAGCGCGATGTGGTGCTCGCCGTTGAGGCGGTTGACGAAGCCGTGGATCGTGAAGTTCCCGTACTTGGTCGGCAGCTTGGCGGAGGTCACGCGCTCCACGAGGGACTCGCGCTTCACCGTCAGCCGGTGGGAGACGATGTCGGCGACGCTCACCATCGAGAGCCCGTGCTTCTTCGCGAACGCGGAGAGCTCCTCCATGCGCATCATCGTGCCGTCGTCGCGCATGATCTCGCAGCAGAGCCCGACGGGCTCCAGCCCGGCGAGGCGGCAGAGGTCCACGGTCGCCTCGGTGTGCCCGGTGCGCTTCAGCACGCCGCCTTCGCGCGCCTCGAGCGGGAACATGTGGCCCGGGCGGCGGAAGTCCTCGGGGCGGGAGGAGGGGTCGGCGACGGCGAGCGCGGTGGCCGAGCGCTCCACGGCGGAGATGCCCGTGGTCGTGGAGACGTGGTCGATCGAGACCGTGAAGGCGGTCTGGTGGTTGTCGGTGTTGGAGCTGACCATCTGCGGGAGGTCGAGGCGGCGGCAGAGCTCCGCGCTCATCGGCATGCAGATCAGCCCCTTGGCGTGGGTGGCCATGAAGTTGACCGCCTCGGGCGTGGCGAACTTCGCGGCGCAGACCAGGTCGCCCTCGTTCTCGCGGTTCTCGTCGTCCACGACCAGGACGAGCTTCCCGGCGGCGATGTCGGCGACGGCTTTTTCGACGGAATCGAGCATCAGCCCTTCTCCCCTTCCGCTTTCGCGCGGAGGAAATTCTCGACGTACTTCCCGATCGCGTCCGTCTCGACGTTGACTCGGGTCCCGGGCTTCCATCCGGAGCAGACCGTCCGCTCCAGCGTCTCGGGGATCAGCGCGACGCGGATCGAGTTCCCCGACTTCTCCGCGACCGTCAGGCTCGTGCCGTCGAGCGCGATGGAGCCCTTGTCGATCACGTAGCGCATCAGCTCCGGCGGGAGGTCGAGCACGACTTCGCGCCCGGTTTCGCGTTCGACGACCGAACGGACCGTCGCCACGCCGTCCACGTGCCCCTGCACGAGGTGCCCGCCGAGGAAGGTGTTCAGCGTCGCCGCGGTCTCGAGGTTCACCTTGGCCCCTTCGGCCAGCTCCCCGAGCGTCGTCATCTTCAGCGTCTGGAGGATCGCGGTCACGCGGACCAGGCCGCCTTCGACCGACTCCACGGTGAGGCAGGTCCCGTCGACGGCGAGGCTGTCCTTGGGGGAGAGGGTTCCGGCGAGCGTTCCGGCATCGATCGCGAAGGTGCGTCCGTCCCCGGCGGGAACCGCTTCCCTGATCGTGCCGAGGTGTTGGATGATGCCTGTGAACATTGTCAATCGCCCTGTTTGTCCGGCGGGCCGGAAGGTTTGGGGCGGAACTCCGTCAGGAAGTCCCGTCCGAGATGACCCAATTTAGCAATCTCGGCGTTCCGGAGCCAATCCAGGACAGGTCCGGCGGAGAGTCCGGAGCCGGCCTTTTCGGGCGAGCGCAGCAGGAAAAAGCGGTCCGCGAGCCCGTTTTCGAGCATGGCGAGGGCGAGTTCGGGCCCGGGCTCGACCCAGACGCGGTGCATTCCCCGGCGCCCGAGTTCGGAGAGGGCCTCGGAGACGCATTCCGCGAGGGTCCCGCCCTTCAGGACGATTCGTTCCGCGCGGGCGGGCAGGTCCGGCGCGAACTCGCGCGCGAAGAGGAGGACCGGCGCGCCGTCGGGCGCGAAGAGCGGGTCGTCCGGGGCGAAGTCGGCGCGCCTCCCCACCACGGCGCGCGCCGGAAGGTGCGGGACCAGGCAGGAGGAGGCGCGGACGTCGAGCCTCGGCCGGTCGTTGCGCGCCGTCCGCGCGGAGACCAGGACCGCGTCGCAGAGCGCGCGGCGGTCGTGCGTCCAGCGCCGCGCCTCGTCGCCCGTGACCGCCATCGGGCTCCCGTCCTCCCGGGCGACGAAGCCGTCCGCCGTGGCGGCCGTCTTCAGCTCGACCAGCGGGCGGCCTTCCCGGATCCTGTGGAAGAAGCCCGCGTACGCCTC
>JAGCEZ010000101.1 GCA_017650365.1 Fibrobacterales bacterium
CCCGTCCATGACGACCGAGATCGGGAAGAAGATCAACGCCGAGTTCCCCGGCACCACCGGCAGCCTCGGCTGCGCGATTTCCGAAGCCGTGGAGGCCGCCGTCAAGCAGGAAGGCTACCGCTACGTGCTCGGCTCGGTGCTGAACCAGGTGCTGCTCCACCAGTCCGTCATCGGCCTCGAAACCAAGGCCGCCCTCGACAAGCTGGGCGTGAAGGCCGACCTCATCATCGGCTGCGCGGGCGGCGGCTCCAACCTCGGCGGCCTGATCAGCCCGTTCGTGGGCGAAAAGCTCCGCGGCGAGGCCGACTACGACATCCTCGCGGTGGAACCGGCCAGCTGCCCCAGCTTCACGCGCGGCAAGTACGCCTACGACTTCTGCGACACCGGCAAGGTCTGCCCGCTGGCGAAGATGTACACGCTCGGCTCCAGCTTCATCCCCTCCGCGAACCACGCGGGCGGGCTGCGCTACCACGGCATGAGCTCCATCCTCTCCGAACTCTACGACCAGAAGGTCATCCGTGCCACCTCCGTGGAGCAGACCAAGGTGTTCGAGGCGGCGCGCCTCTTCGCCCGGACCGAGGGAATCCTCCCCGCGCCCGAGTCGAGCCACGCCATCCGCGCCACCATCGACGAAGCGCTCAAGTGCAAGGAAAGCGGCGAAGCGAAGAACATCGTCTTCGGCCTCACCGGCACGGGCTACTTCGACATGGTCGCCTACCAGAAGTTCAACGACGGCGAGATGTCCGACTACATCCCGACCGACGAGGACATCGCCAAGAGCCTCGCCAAGCTTCCCAAGGTGGAAGGCTAGGCGTTCCGGGCTTCCGAAACGAAGCGGCCCCGGCGGATTCGCCGGGGCCGCTTTCCGTTCCGGGCCGCGGATCAGCCCCGTGCGAGGCGCAGCGCGCGGGCGTTCGCCTCGGCGACGATCTCCTCCTCGCCGTCCACATGCCGGTCCTTCATGACGAACCGGCCGTCGCACAGGACATGGCGGATCGATTCGGCGTCCCCGGAATAGATCCAGTTGCTCTCGAGATCGTGCAGCGGGTTCAGCCGCCCGTTCCCCAGGTCGACCAGGAGCGCGTCGGCGAGCCAGCCCTCCTCGATCCGGCCGGAGCGGACGCCGTAGGCGCGCGCCACGTTCTCCGTCGCCATCGCCAGGGCCTCGCCCGCGGGGAGCGCTTCGGTCCGCCCGGAGGCCTTCGCCAGGAGCGCGGCGAGCTTCGCCTCCCCGCGCATGTCCAGGCAGTCGTTCGACGACGCGCCGTCGGTGCCCAGCCCGAGCGGGATTCCGCGCCCGGCCATCGCGGAGATCTTCGGGATCCCGCTGCCGAGCTTCAGGTTGGAGGTGAGGTTCAGGACGGCCGACGCGCCGGAGGCGGCCATCAGCTCCATGTCGCGCGGCGACAGGTGGACGCAGTGCGCCGCCACGAGGTTCCCGTCCAGGACGCCCCAGCGGTCGAGCAGCTCCACGGGAGAACAGCCGTGCTCGCGCTCGCAGTCCCGGATCTCGCGCCGCGTCTCGGAAAGATGCGTGTGGAGGACCATCCCCTCCTCGCGCGCGGCCTTCGCGCAGCGCTTGAAGAGCTTCTCGCCCACCAGGTAGACCGAGTGCGGCATCACGGAGATCTTCACGCGGTCCGACTCGCCGCGGTGCGCGCGGATGAAGGCGAAGTTCTCCTCCAGGCGGCCCGCGGTGGCCAGGCTCTCGGCCAGCGTGACGCCGATCGCCGCGCGGATCCCCATCTCGCGGACGACCTTCATCGTCCGTTCGCGGAACCAGTACATGTCGGAGAAGAAGACCGTGCCCGACTTGATCATCTCGAGCACGGCGAGGCGAGAACCGATTTCCACGTCGTCGGGAGTCAGCCGCGTCTCGAACGGCCAGACGACCTTCTCCAGCCACTCGCGCAGCGGCAGCCCGCCGCCCAGCCCGCGCATCAGCGTCATGGCCGCGTGGCAGTGACCGTTGAAAAAGGGCGGCAGGATCGCGAGCCCCGAGCAGTCCACGACCTCCGCCTTGTCGAAGTCGCGCGCCGTCAGCGGGCGGCCGATCTTCGCGAACTTCCTCCCGGAGATCAGGACATCGGCCCTCTCGCCCCGAAGGACGACGGACCGCAGAACCATCTTCGCCATCGAAAAACCTCCGTTTTGGGAGGAAAATAGCTTTCCCGCCCGCGCCCCGCTTAGACCGCGTGGTCGGCGATCCACTTGCGGACGAGGCGGCGCGAGACCGACTCCTCGCTCTGGTGGACCATCGTCGCGGCCTTCGCGGGCTCGACCCAGTCCGCGCCGTCCACTTCGGACGAGAGCTTCAGCTCCGTCGATTCCGCGCGGGCGGTGAAGCCGACCATCAGCATCTCCTTCTTCGCGAACCACCAGGTCCCGTCGAGGCGGAGCTCGGAGAGTTCGAGCCCGACCTCCTCGCGCACCTCGCGGCGGGCGCACTCCTCGGCGCGCTCGCCCGGGAGGATGAAGCCCGAGACCAGGTTGCGGAACTCCGTGGAGATGTAGTTCTGGCGGAGCAGCAGGAGCTCGCCGCGCGGGTTGGCCACGAGGACGATCGCGACCGCGGGGAAGAGCGGGAACCAGGGAACGGAGCACTTCTCGCACCACGGCACGCCGCGGTCGTCGCCCAGGTCGCGCGGGACGAGGAGCGAGCCGCAGTCGGGGCAGTAGGTGAACTTCATCCCGTCCCCCGCCGCTACGCGACCGCGCCGGACTCGACGAGTTCGGAGGCCAGGCGGCGGCCGAGCGCGTCGGCTTCGAGGATCTGCTCGATCGTGGGGTTGTCGACGACGGAGGCGCGCGAGAGCACGGCCTCCAGCAGGCGCGGAATGCCCCTGAACGACAGCTTGCGCGCGAGGAACGCGGGCACGGCCACTTCGTTCGCGGCGTTCATCAGCGCGGGCGCGGTGCCGGCGCGGCGCCCCGCCTCGAACGCGATGCGCAGGCAGGGGAAGCGCTCCAGGTCGGGCGCGAAGAAGGTCAGCTTGCCGATCTGCGCGAGGTCGGCGCGGGCCATCGGGAACTCCCACCGCTCGGGATGCGTGAGCGCGTACTGGATCGGCAGGCGCATGTCCGGCGCGGCGAGCTGCGCCATCAGCGAACCGTCGCGGAACTGCACCATCGAATGGACGATGCTCTGCGGATGCACGACGACCTTGATCCGGTCGAAGGGAACGCGGAAGAGGAAGTGCGCCTCGAGCACCTCCAGCCCCTTGTTCATCAGCGTGGAGGAGTCGATCGTCACCTTGGTCCCCATGGACCAGGTGGGGTGCTTCAGCGCGCGCTCGGGCGTGATGGAGTCGAACTCCTCGGCGGGCGTTTCGCGGAAGGGGCCGCCGGAGGCCGTGAGCTGGATGTTCTCCACCTCCTCGTTCGGGCGTCCCTGCAGGCACTGGAAGACCGCGGAGTGCTCCGAGTCCACGGGGAGCATGGCCGCCTTCGGATGCGCGTCGAGCGCGGCGTTGACCACCTCGCCCGACATGACCAGGCTCTCCTTGTTGGCCAGCGCGACCTTCTTGTCGGCCTCGACGGCGCGGAGGGTCGGAAGGCAGCCGATGGAGCCCACGAGCCCGTTGACCACGACGTCCACGTCGGGCGCGGTGGTCATCTCGACCAGCCCCTCGGTTCCGGAAAGGACCTCGATTCCGGTCGCGGCGCGCAGCTTCTCCGCCGCCGCCGCGTCCCACATCACGGCCTTTTGCAGATCGTATTTCCGGACGATCTCCGCGACCTTCTCCCAGCTCGACTTCGCGGCGACGGAGACGAGCTCGAACCGGTCGGCGTGGTGGTCGAGGACGGAGAGCGTCGAGGTCCCGATGCTCCCGGTCGCGCCGAGAAGCGCGATGCGCTGGCGGGCGCTCATTGCAGGGCCCCCGCGAGCCGGCCGAGGAAGAGGAGGTCGAGAATCGCGACCGCGATCGGCGCCGAGAAGAAGAGGCTGTCGAACCGGTCGTAGACGCCGCCGTGTCCGGGGAACAGATGCGACGAGTCCTTCGCGCCGCAGGCGCGCTTCACCGACGATTCCAGCAGGTCGCCGACGATCGACGAGACGGCGAGGACCGCGCCCATGAGAAGCGGAACTTCGGGCCAGCCGACCTCGGGAAGCCAGTACGGCGCCACGCCCAGCGCGTACGCCAGGGTCGCGACGGTCCCGCCGACCGCGCCTTCGACGGTCTTCTTGGGGCTGATGCCCGGGCAGAGCCTGTGCCTGCCGAAGAACCTTCCGGAGAAGTAGGCGCCGGTGTCCGCGACCCACATCGCGATCGAGACGAAGAGGAAGGCGCCCGCGCCCTTCCAGCCGGGCTCGGCCGTGAAGAGCGCCCAGAGCGCGGGGGCGACCCAGCAGCCGAGGAACCAGATCCCCGCGCCCTGGCGGGCGATCCAGGGGAAGATCTCCTCGGTCTCCACGCGCGCGAAGGCGACGACCACGAGCGCGGCCAGGACCATCGCGTTCCAGAGGAAGTCGAGCGGCCAGGGCGAGGCGAGCAGGACGACGTTCACGGCCACCGCGACCGGCGCGAAGAAGTCGAGCGAGGGCCCGCCCCACTTCGCGCGGACCATGCGCGCGAACTCCCACGCGCTCCCGGCGCAGAGGATCTCGAGGAGGACCAGGCGGGAAGCCGTTCCGTGCCACGCGAGGAACAGGAAGAGCGGAGCCGCGCACAGGGCGAAGATCACGCGGACGGCGAGATTGCTCATTGTCCATCTCCTGCGGAATCGTCGTTCAGGGCCCCGAACCGGCGGTCGCGCTTCGCGTAGTAGTCGAGCGCCTGCCGCATCTCCCCGGTCGTGAAGTCGGGCCAGAGCTTTTCGGAGAAGTAGAGTTCGGCGTAGACCGACTGCCAGGGCAGGAAGTTCGACGTGCGGCGCTCGCCGCCCGTGCGGATCATCAGGTCCACGTCGGGCAGCTCGGGGACGTAGAGCGCGTCCGAAATCGCCTTCTCGTCGATCTCCTCGGGCTTCAGTTCGCCGCGCGCGGCCCGTTCGGCCAGCTTGCGCGCCGCGGAGACCAGCTCCTGGCGGCCGCCGTAGGAGATGGCCAGGGCGAGCGTCATGCCGGTGTTGCCCGCGGTCTTCCGCTCGCCTTCCTCCAGCTTGCGGCGGCCGCGTTCGGGCAGCAGGTCCTTGCGCCCGAGCACGACCATGCGCACGTTGCGCTCCATCATCTCGGGGACCTCGCGGTCCACCATCTCGCCCATGAGGTTCATCAGGAAGTCCACCTCGCGTTGCGGGCGCTTCCAGTTCTCGGAGCTGAAGGTGTAGAGCGTGAGGTACTTCACGCCGGCGTCGGAGAAGAAGCGGACGGTCTCGCGCGCGGTCTCCGTCCCCTGGCGGTGCCCGAAGACGCGGGGCCTGCCGCGCATCCGGGCCCAGCGCCCGTTGCCGTCCATGATGACGGCGATGTGGTTCGGAAGCGCGGGCTCCATCGGGCTAGACCTTCAGGATGTCGGCTTCCTTGGCGGCGCAGAGCTCGTCGATCTTCGCGATGAAGCGGTCGGTGATCTTCTGGACCTTGTCGGTCTCGCCCTTGAGCATGTCCTCGGGCCAGTCCTCTTCCTTCGACTGCTTCTTCAGCGATTCGTTCTCGTCGCGGCGGACGTTGCGGACGGCCACGCGGCCCTCTTCGGCGACCTTGCGGACCACCTTGGTCAGCTCTTCGCGGCGTTCGCCGGTGAGCATCGGGAAGGTGAGGCGGATGCAGGAGCCGTCGTTGGTCGGGGTCAGGCCGAGGTTCGAGGCGAAGATCGCCTTCTCGATCGGGCCGAGCATCGGCTTTTCCCACGGGATGATCGAGAGGACGCGGGGCTCCGTCGCCTTCACGCTCGCGAGGTGGAGGATCGGGGTGGGGGTGCCGTAGTAGTCCACGTTGATGCCGTCGAGGATGTTCGGGGTCGCCAGGCCGGTGCGGATCTTCGCCCATTCGCGCTGGCAGTTCTCCACGGCTTTTTCCATTCTTTCTTCGACAGAGGCCATTTCTATTCTCCCGGTTCGACCAAGGTGCCGACGCCTTCGCCGCCGACCGCCTTTTCGAGGTTGCCTTCGTCCATCTTGCAGACCAAGATAGGCATCTTGTTGTCGCGGCACAAGGCGAGCGCGGCGGCGTCCATCACCTTGAGGTCCTTCGCGACCGCTTCGGCGAGGGTCAGCCTGTCGAAGCGCTTCGCGGCGGGGTTCTTCATCGGGTCGGAGTCGTAGATGCCGTCGACCTTGGTCGCCTTGACCAGCACGTCGGCGCCGAACTCCAGCGCGCGGAGGGCCGCCGCGGTGTCGGTGGTGAAGTAGGGGTTGCCCGTCCCGCCCGCGAAGAGGACCACGCGGCGCTCGGCCAGGGCTTCGTCCAGGCGGCGCTGCGAGAAGCGTTCGCAGAAGCCGATCTCCACGCCGGAGAGCAGCGCGCTCTTCACGCCTGCCGCGGCCAGCGCGTCCTGGAGCGCGAGGCAGTTGATGACCGTGCCGAGCATCCCCATCTGGTCGCCCGTCTCGCGGCGGATCCCCTGCGAGCTCGCGGAGATGCCGCGGACGATGTTGCCCGCGCCTATGACAACGCCGACGTCCACGCCGAGGGCGTGGACGCGCGCGATGTCGTTCGCCATGGAACGGACGATTGCGGAGTCGATTCCGACCCCTTTTCCGCCCGCCAGCGCCTCTCCGCTGAGCTTGAGCAGGATTCGACGGCATTCGGACACATCAACCTCCGGCTGTTTGAGCCTGCGGACGGGCGGCGGGTCGGGAAGGACCGGACTACTTGCCCAGCGCGAAGCGGACGAACTGCTTGACGACGATCGAGGAGGCGCCGATTTCCTTGGCGGTTTCCGCGATCAGCTGCTTGCAGCTCTTCTTCGCGTCGAACGCGGTCGACTGCTCTTCGAGGCAGACTTCCTTGTAGTACTTGCCCAGACGGCCTTCGACCTGGCGGTCGATGAACTCGGGCTTGGTGCCGGCCTGCGCGGCCTGTTCGCGGTAGATTTCGCGTTCCTTGGCCACGAGGGCGGGGTCGATCTCGGAGGGGCGGATCGCCACGGGGGCGAACGCCGCGACCTGCATCGCGATGCTCTTCGCCAGCTCGGCGGCGGCTTCGGGGGCCGCGCCCGCCACGGCGAGCTTCACGGCGACGCCGATCTTCCCGCCCATGTGCGAGTAGAGGCCGACCACTTCGTCGGCGGCCTTTTCGATCACCGCGAAGCGGCGGATGCCCATCTTCTCGCCGATCTTGCCGGTCAGCTGCTCCCAGGCCACGGCGACGGTGTCGCCGGAGGAGGTCTTGAGGGCGCCGAGGGCTTCGAGGTCGGCGGGGTTGTTGTCCATCGTCAGCTGCAGGCATTCCTTGGCGAGAGCGTTGAACTCGTCGAGGTTGCCGACCGGTTCGGTTTCGCAGTTGGCTTCGATCGCGACCGCGCGGGAGGCGGTCTGCGCGAGCAGGACCTTGCCCATGTTGGCGTCGCGGTCCGCGCGCTTGGCGGCGGTGGCGGCGCCCTTCTTGCGGAGGATCTCGATGGCGGCCTGTTCGTCGCCGTTGGCTTCGTTCAGGGCCTTCTTGCAGTCGAGCATGCCCGCGCCGGTGCGTTCGCGCAGGGCCTTGACCATTTCGGCGGTGACGGCGGCCATCTTAGTTCTCCTCCTTCTTCGCTTCGGCGGCTTCGTCCTTGTCTTCCGCGGCGACCGGAGCGGCTCCGACGGCGGAGTCCACGAGGGAGGCCATCAGCAGCTCGAGGGCCTTGACGGCGTCGTCGTTGCTGGGGATCGGATAGGTGACGAGGTCGGGGTCGACGTTGGTGTCGCAGAGCGCGATCACGGGGATGCGCAGGCGGCGGGCTTCGTCGACGGCGAGGTGTTCGTGCTTGATGTCGGAGACGACGACCAGGCCGGGCTGGCCCTTCATGTGGCGGATGCCGCCGAACACTTCGTTCAGCTTTTCGCGTTCGCGGTTGAGGAGGAGGACTTCCTTCTTGGAGAGGGCCTGGAAGGTGCCGTCCTTTTCCATCTTCTCGATGTCTTCGAGGCGCTTGATCGACTTGCGCACGGTGGCGAAGTTGGTCAGCATGCCGCCGAGCCAGCGGGTGGTGACGTAGCTTTCGCCGAGCTTTTCGGCGCAGGCCTGCATCACGGGGCGGGCGATCGGCTTGGTGCCGACGAACAGCACCGGGCGGCCGGAGCGCTTGGCCTGCACAAGGGCCTGCTGGGCGGCCGAAAGGCATTCGAGCGTGCAGCGCAGGTTGATGACGTGGATCCCGTTGCGTTCGCCGAGGATGAAACGGCGCATCTTGGGGTTCCAGCGGCGGGTCTGGTGGCCGAAGTGGACACCGGCTTCGAGCATCTGTGCCATGGAAGGCGTGGACATCTTTGTCTCCTTGGTTGGTTCTTCCCCTCCGGCCTCCGGCCCGGAACCCGCCTGGGGCGGGCACCTCCGGACCATCGACGGCCGACGGGTGTTTGGTTGGTTGGGGTCTCTTTCGGCCTAGCGCTTGGAGAACTGGAAGCTCTTGCGCGCCTTCTTGTGGCCGTACTTCTTGCGTTCCACCGCGCGGGAGTCACGGGTCAGCAGACCGCGGGCGCGGAGGGCCGAGCGGAACTCTTCGTTGGCGAGGAGCAGCGCGCGGGAGATGCCCAGGCGGAGGGCGCCCATCTGGCCGCTGATGCCGCCGCCGACGGCCTTCGCCTCGACGTCCCACTGGTCGCCGTTTTCGAGAGTGGCGAAGGGGAGGTTGGCGATCATCACCTGGACGTCGGAGTGGAAGTATTCCTTGAAATCGCGGCCGTTGACCAGGCGCTTGCCGGTGCCGGGGCGCAGGACGACGGAGGCGACCGCTTCCTTGCGGCGGCCGGTGGCGCGATACATCACTTCGTTCTTCTTGGAAGCCATCTTTTCGAGCCTCTCCGTTTAAAGGGTCACCTGTTCGGGCTTCTGGGCCGCGTGGGGATGTTCCGCGCCGGCGTAGACGTGCAGCTTCTTGAACATCTGGTCGCCCAGGATGGTCTTGGGAAGCATGCCCTTGACGGCGTGCTCGACCGGGTAGGTCGGGTGCTTGCGCATCATGTCGCCGTAGCTGGTGGTCTTGGAGGCGCCGGGGCGCGAGCTCGCGGAGAAGTAGCCCTTGGTCTCGGCCTTCTTGCCCGTGAGGATCGCCTTTTCGGCGTTGATCACGATCACGTAGTCGCCGGCGTCGACGTCGGGGGACCACTGGGGTTTGTTCTTGCCGCGGAGCAGGAGAGCCACGCGGGAGGCGAGACGGCCGATCGGCATGCCGGCGGCGTCGATCAGGAGCCACTTGCGCTCGATTTTGGCGGGGTTGAGGAACTGTGTCTTCATCGTTCATCCTTGACGGCCGAAGCTGCCCGCAGCGGCCATCTTCTGTTTGTGTTGCTTCCGGCGGGACCGGTGGGCACAATCTAGCGGGCCAATAATAGAAAAAACGGCGACGTTTGTCTCCCCTTTCCCCGGCGAACGCCCTCTTTTTCGCCTTTTCCGTCCCTGGAAGGCGGAAAGCGGCCAAAAAAGAACCCCGGGCCGGAGCCCGGGGTCCTCGATTCTCCGATTCGGCGGAACTAGAAGTTGATGCCGAACTTGGCGGTCAGGGTGATGGGGGTGTCCTTCGTGCCGCGCATCTTGTCGTCGCGAAGGTCGAAGGAGGCCGAGACGTCGGCGTACATCATCTGGTTGATGCCGATGTTCGCGCCGACGTAGGGCACGAAGCCGATCGTGCCGCTGTCGTCCGCGCCGGGGGCCGAGTCGCCGTCATGGGTGTATTCGCCGAGCCACATGACGAAGTCGACGCCCACGTAGGGGGTGACCATGCCCAGCGGGAACTGCCCTTCGGCGCCGACCTTCAGGTCGTAGGGAGGGGACTGCTCGTCGTCGCCTTCGGTGCGGATGCCGAGGCCGAGTTCGGAGCCGAAGTTCACGGCGCCGAAGGCCTGCGAATACTGCACGCCGAAGTAGACGCCGAGGCCGTCGGCCGGCCCGACGACTTCTTCGTCGCCGGTGGGAATGCTCACGTCGACGAAGGCGTTCAGGATGGGCATGAACTGGTACCGAACCATCACCGGGATGTTGTCGATGCCGTCGGGACCGTCGGCGCCGTCGTTGTCGGTGAAGAGGACGAAGGGAACCGCGACGCCCAGTTCGAGGTTGGAGATGACGGAATAGCGCGCCTGGCCGAACAGGCCGAGCTGGCTGGCATCGCCGGCGATCGTGTACTTGGCGCCGATTTCGGCCTGGCCCTTGCCGGCTTCGAGAACCGGGAACTTGTCCCAGGTGGCGAACGAGGCGGTGGCCACGAGCGCCGTGACGAGTGCAATCTTCTTGAACATCCCTTAAACTCCTTTGTTCGGGGTGTGGCTGCGGGGAATATAGCACCCTGGATGCCCCTTGACCACACTTTTTTGCGATTTTTCTGAACGGAGGGGCTTTTTCATTCACAATGAAATCCCGCGTTTCGCCGTGAAAACGGCAGAAATCCCGTCGGCGAGAGGCCGACGGGATCGATCGCACATCTTTCTTAGGAGAGAATCGAAACAGGGCTAGAAGTTGACGCCGAACTTGCCTTCCAGCGTGATCGGAGTGTCTTCGCCGTAGTAGTCTTCGCCCAGGCCGAAGCTGGCCGAGACGTCGGCGTAGAACATCTCGTTGATTTCGACCGTGGCGCCGACGTAGGGGGCGACGCCGACCGTACCGCTGACGTCGGAACCGGGGACGTCCTTGCCGTCGTAGGTGGGTTCGCCGATCCACATGTCGAGGTCGACGCCGACGTAGGGGGTGACCATGCCCAGCGCGAACTGCGCTTCGACGCCCAGGTTCAGGTCGTTGGGATCCGCGGACTTGTCGTCGCCCTCGGTGTGCATCGCGAAGCCGAGTTCGGAGCCGAAGTTCACCGGGCCGAACTCCTGCGAATACTGCACGCCGAAGTGGAAGGCGAAGCCGTCGTCCGAAACGGATTCGTCGCCGACAGGGAACTCCACGTCCACGAAGGCGTTCATGACGGGGATGAACTGGTAGCGGACCATCAGCGGGACGTTGTTCAGACCGTCCTCGCCGGTGTCGTCGCCGTCGTCGTGCGTGAAGACGGTGAAGGGCACCTGCGTGGCCAGTTCGAGTCCCGGGACGACCGTGAAGCGCCCCTGGACGAACAGGCCGAGCGAACCGGCGTCGCCCTTCATTTCGTAGCCGGCGCCGACTTCGGCGTTGCCCTTGTGGTTGTCGAGCACCGGGAACTTGTCCCAGGTGGCGAACGAGGTGGCCGCCGCGAGGGCGGTGACGAACGCGATCTTCTTGAGCATGGTTGACTCCTTGTTGTCTGTTGCCTTTTTTCGCGTTGAACTTCTCTTTCGGGCCGGGTCTCCCCGGTGCGGAGGCCGGTCGGCCTCCGCTCGCGCGTTTTTCCGGGGATTTTTCCGCTAGTCCTCGAACCTCTTCTTTCTGTTCGCGTCCATCCCGAACAGCTTGAGGAAGATTCCCGTTGCGACGAGCGCCGCGAGAGCCGCGACGATCCAGAAGACGTCGCCGCCCACCGGAATCTGGTAGATGAGGATCGACACGGCCCAGGCGAGGACCGTCTGCACGGTCGCCATCAGGACGGCGAGGCCGAGGCCGATTTCGCGGGCCACGACGCCCATCGCGGCGAGGCAGGGCACGTAGAGCAGGATGAAGACGAGGAACGCGAAGACCTGCCAGTTGAAGCCGTCCACGGGGTTCCCGTCCTTGTCGGGATTGTGGAAGTAGGAGCGGAGGTTCGCGTAGATGTCGGACGTTTCGGAGAGGTCGCCCTCTTCGAGCGCGGCCATTTCGTCTTCGGAGAGCTCGACGCCGGCGGCCTTCAGCTTTTCGAAGGCCCCGGCGCGCAGCCGTTCCGCCTCCTCTCCCTCTTCGAACGAGGAGAGCGCCGCGTATTCGCCGCAGGTCACGGCCTTCGCGCCTTCGATCTTCTCGAGCGTCGCGAGCTTCAGGTCGGCCGCCTCCTGCGCTTCGAGTTCGCCGGACGTCCCGAGGATGTCCGTGAGCGAGCCGACGACTTCGCCCAGGTTTTCGGGAACGCTGCGCAGCGCTTCGACCAGGGCTCCGAGAAGGTCCACGCCCTCCTCTTCCTCCTCTTCGTCTTCGGGGCATTCGTCCACGCCGGCGATCAGTTCGCGTTCTTCCGCGGCGGGTTCCGCTTCGGCGGCCGCGGCGTCGGTTTCGCCGGCGGCGGAGTCGGGCGCGACGGCGCTTTCCGCGGGCGCGGGTTCCTCCGCGGGAGCCGCGGCTCCGGATTCGCCGCCGTTCCCGGCCATGGCGTAGAGGGAGTTCATCGTGCCGATGACGGCCTCCTTCGCCAGAAGCCCCGTGAAGAGCGAGACCGACGCGGGCCAGTTCTCCTTCTCCACGCCGAAGGGCTCGAAGACCGGCGTGATCGCCTTGCCGATGACCGAAAGAAGGCTGTTTTCGGAGTCGCCGTTGCCCGCGGTGAACTCGAAGCCGGACGATCCGCCTTCGGCCCCGTCCCCCGCGCGTTCGGCGACGCCGAAGCTGTTGAGGAAGCCGAGGACGGCGACCGCGACGGTGATCACCTTGCCGGCGCGCCAGATGTAGTCGCGCAGCTTCTGCCAGCAGTGGATCATCAGCCCCTTGAACTTGGGCAGATGGTAGGGCGGCAGCTCCATCACGAAGTTGGAGGCCTGCCCCTGGAAGAGCGAGCGCTTGAGGAAGAGCCCGTAGGCGACCGCGAAGAGCACGCCCGCCAGGTAGAGCGCGAAGACGACCGTCCCGGCGGACTTGCCGAAGAAGGCCGCCGCGAAGAGCGCGTAGACCGGGAGGCGCGCGCCACAGCTCATGAAGGGCACGAGGAAGATGGTGAGGAACCGCTCCCGCTTCGACTCCAGCACGCGCGAGCCCATGATGCCCGGGACGCCGCAGCCGAAGCCGACCATCATCGGGACGAACGCGCGGCCCGGCAGCCCGAGGAACCGCATGAAGCGGTCGGCGACGAACGCGGCGCGCGCCATGTAGCCCGAGTCCTCCAGGAAGGAGAGGCAGAGGAACATGAAGAAGATGACGGGGATGAAGGTGGAGACCGTCTGGATCCCCGCGCC
>JAGCEZ010000102.1 GCA_017650365.1 Fibrobacterales bacterium
GCGTTCCTCTTCGAGGACGACGCGGCGCGAGACGACGATGTTGCGGCGGGCCTTGTTGACCTTGATGACCTTGAGGTCGAATTCCTGGTCGAGCAGGGCGTTGATGTCGGGGATCTGGCGGAGGTCGATCTGCGAACCGGGCAGGAAGGCCTCGATGCCGAACAGGTCGACCACGACGCCGCCCTTGATGCGGCGGACGAGCTTGCCGCGGACGACTTCGTTGTTTTCGTAGGCGGCGCGGATCTTCTCCCACACGCGGATGAAGTCGGCGCGCTGCTTGGAGAGGCGGAGCTGCCCGTGGTCGTCTTCGAGCTCTTCGATGTAGATCTCGACGACGTCGCCGACCTTGAGGTCGGGCATGTCCTTGAATTCGGAGCGCGGGATGGAGCCTTCGGACTTGAAGGCGACGTCGACGAGCACTTCCTGGTCGTCGATCTTGAGGACGGTGCCCTTCACGACCTTGCCGGGCTCGAGGCCGGACATGGTGTCGAAGTACTGGTCAACGCCTTCGCCTTCCGCGGCGCGGCCTTCGAAACGGGCTTCGGCGGCTTCGATTTCCTTGAGGATGGATTCGTCGCCGTAGGTGATCTTTTCGGACATTTTCTGTTCCTGCGGTTCCTCGACCGACTGCGCGCGCACCACTTCCGCGCGACGGACGATCCGGTCTACCTGTTGTTCGATGGTGAGAGAAGTGGTGTCGATCTCCTCGGCGCCTTCGGCCTTGCGGAGGGGGGAGGCCGCGCGCGAACTGTCGATGCGGTCGCGTTCGAGCAGGTTGGCCTCCACTTCTTCCAAAGTCGTGGCGATGCCCGCGTTCGCGAGCTCCGCCAGGCGCCGTTCGGCCCGGACCCTCGCGTCCGCCACCATGTAGAACTTGAGGTCCGCATGGGGGAAGACGGTGGTTCCGATGTCCCGCCCGTCGAGGATGCTGGAGTGGGCCGCGGCGACCTTGCGCTGCAGCTCGACCATCTTCTCGCGGACGCGGGGATGGACGCTGCACGGCGAGACGGAGGCCGACACCTCGGGGGTGCGGATCTCCTTCGCGCGCGAGATTCCATCGACCAGAATGTTCCCCTGGGCGTCGAAACCGACTTCGGTTTCGCCGAACAGCTTCATCAAAGCCTCTTCGTCGTCGCAGGAGACCCCGTTCGAGAGCGCCTTCCAGGTCAAAGCCCTGTACATGGCGCCGGTGTCGATGTAGGTCAAGCCCAGTTTCTTCGCCACGAGGCGGGCGGTCGTGCTCTTGCCGGTCCCGGAGGGGCCGTCGAGGGCGATGATCAGCGTCTTGGGTTTGTTACGGTTCGACATACGGGAGCACCAAATATAGCACTTCCGCGGCGTTCCGGAAAGGGCGTCAGAGCGGCATCTGCGGCTCGGAGGGGTCCGGCCGCGCGTCGTCGGAAGGCGGGGGCTCCTGCGCGCGGAGGGGCGGCAGGAGCTCGTTCGCCCGGACGATGTCCTCCAGTTCGTGCAGGCGCGGCAGGTCCTCGGGCACCTGGTTGATGCCGAAATAGACCAGGAACTCGCGCGTGGTCTTGTACTGGAAGGGGTTGCCGAGCGTCTGGGCGCGGCCGGCGAAGTCGATCAGGCGGCGGCTCAGGAGCGTTTCGATGGGACCCTGGCACGAGACGCCGCGGATGTTCTCCACCTCGGCGCGCGTGATCGGCTGGTTGTAGGCGATGATCGCCAGCGTCTCGAGCGCGGCCTGCGTGAGGCGGCGGGACTGCGCCTCGGGCGCGATGACCGACCGGACCCAGGGCGCCCAGAGAGCGCGCGTGCGGAAGCGGAAGCCCTTGCCCTGCTCCACCATCTCGAAGGGCGAATTGATGGAGGCGAGCTGCTCGTTGGCCAGCTTGAGGCAGTCCCGGGCCCCCTGGAGGTCGATGCCGTCCCCGAAGGCCATCTTCAGGCGGTCGAGCGTCATCACCTCGGGCGAGGCGAAGACCAGCGCCTGGAAAAGCGCCGCGCGGTCCTCCTTCGTCCGGATCGGAGGCCGTTCCTCGACCTCTTCCGGGGCGTTGTCCGCGATTTCCTCGGGTTTCGTCTCTTCGTTTTCGCTCATTGCGGAGAAGTTAGCAATTCCGCGAAAAAACTCCCCTCCGGCGGCGGAATGATGCTATATTGGTGCACAGATGTGCAAATGCACAAGAGAACACCTCTTTCGGACTTGACGGAAACGACCATGGCCTGCGGATGCTGCGGAACCGACGCGCGCCCACTCCGGACGGGATGCTCGGGCAACTGCGCCCGGTGCGCGCACCCCTGCGCCGCCTCGCGCCCGGCTCCCGCCGCGAAGAGCGCCTCCTCCGGCCATACCTTCTCCATCGCGAGCTCCCCCACCGCGATCGAGCGCCTGCGGATCCTCTCCGGCGACGCGCGCTACGACCTCTCGTGCGCCTGCGGAACCCAGGGCGACGAGCGGGTGCGCAACGAGCGCGGGGACCGGTGGATCTACCCCGTCACCCTTCCCAACGGCGGAACGAGTGCCTTCCTGAGGACGCTGGTGGACAATAGGTGCAGCAGCGACTGCGCCTACTGCCCGCTCCGCTCCGACCAGGATGTCCGCCGTTGCCTTTTGGATCCCGAAGAGATCGCCGCGCTGTTCCTCGACTACCTGAGGCAGCGCAAGGTCTTCGGGATCTTCCTGACCAGCAGCCTCTCCGACGACCCCGACCGCTCCATGGCCCGGATGATCGACACCGCCGCGATTCTCAGGCGACGGCACGGCTTCCGCGGCTACGTCCACCTGAAGATCCTCCCGGGGGCGAGCGACGCGGCGATGCAGGAGGCGCTCAAGCTGGCCGACGCCGTCTCGCTCAACCTGGAGGCCCCCACGCAGAGGCGGTTCCAGGTCCTCTCGCAACGCAAGGACTACATCGCCGACATCGTGGAGCCGATGAAAAAGCTGGCCCGCTGGACTTCGCGCGAGGGGCCGTTCTCCCGGGTCGGGCTGACCACGCAGTTCGTGGTCGGGGCCGCGGGCGAGAGCGACTTCGAACTGGTCCGGACGATGGGCGCGCTCTACGGCAAGCTCGGGCTCTCCCGCGCCTACTTCAGCGCCTACCAGCCCGGGGGCGGCGCGGCGCACCTGCCCGGAGAGCGGAATCCGGCCTCGATGGGGCCCGATCCCCTCACGCGGGAGCACCGGCTCTACCAGAGCGACTTCCTGCTGCGGAAATACGGCTTCTCCGCGGACGAAATCCCCTTCGGGGAGGACGGGAACCTCGTCCTGGACAAGGATCCCAAGGAGGTCTGGGCGGCCCTCCACCCCGAGCGGTTCCCCGTGGACCTCGACACCGCGGACAAGTTCGAGCTGCTGCGCGTGCCCGGCCTCGGCCCCGTCTTCGTGGACCGCATCCTGAAAATCCGGAGATCCGGCGGGAGAATCCGCCATCTGGCGCAGATCGGCGACCCCTGGCGACTCAACCGCGCGCTTCCGTGGATCAAGCAGAGCGCCTAGGGATGTAAACCCCTTTTTGCCGCGACCGCGGGGACGCCGGCGGGGATAAAAGGCTAGTTTGCTCTTGACTCCCCCGCTTTCCGGACGACGACCATGAAAACGAACCGCGCCCTCGTTCTGTTCCCCC
>JAGCEZ010000103.1 GCA_017650365.1 Fibrobacterales bacterium
CCAGGAGGAATCCATGCTCCCCGAAAACGGAAAGTTCGAAAAGCCCGCGCTCCCCTACGCGCCCGACGCGCTCGCTCCCGTCCTGGGGGCGGAGACGATCGAGTTCCACTGGGGCAAGCACTTCCAGGCCTACGTCGACAACCTGAACGCCGCGCTTCCGGGGAGCCCCTTCGAGGGCAAGTCGCTCGAGGAGATCGTCGCGAAGGCCGAGGGCGGGCTTTTCAACAACGCCGGCCAGACGCTGAACCACGCGATGTACTTCCTGCAGTTCCGCGCCCCGCGCGAGGGGAACGCCCCCGAGGGGAAGATCGCCGAGGCGATCGCGCGCGACTTCGGCTCGTTCGAGAAGTTCCAGGCCGAGTTCCAGGCCAAGGGCGCCGGGCTCTTCGGCTCCGGCTGGGTCTGGCTCTCCGCCGACGCGGAGGGGAAACTGAAGATCACGCAGGAGGCCAACGCGGGCAACCCCGTCCGCTCCGGGCTGGTCCCGCTGCTCACCTTCGACGTCTGGGAGCACGCCTACTACATCGACTGGCGCAACCGCCGCCCCGCCTACCTCGAGGCGCTCTGGAAGATCGTGGACTGGAGCGTGGTCGAAGCGCGCTACGCCGCGCGCGGCTGATTCAGTCCCGCTTTCCGTCGCCGCGCCCCAGCCGGCGCAGCTCTTCCTTTTGCGCGGGCGTCACGCGGAAGCTCTCGCGCGCCTTCTGGATCGTCTTCGCGCGAACCCATGGTTCGAGCCGGTTCCCCGCGACCCACGGAAGCGCCTCGTCCCACCGCCTGGCCAGCGCCGTGGCGAAGAACCAGGCGGCCGCCATCCGCACGTAGTAGCGGTCGCGCGCGGGCGCGGCGTCGGAGAAGCGCGTCCCCTTCACGGCGGCGACCTCGCGCAGCACGCGGGCGTCGAACCGTTCGTCCAGCCACCAGGTCATCAGCGTCACAATCCCGAACCGGACGACGTAGGGGCGGTCGGACTTCAGCCAGGCGCGGATCCGCTCCCGGAAGAGGCGTTCGTCGCGCAGCAGCGCCTTCGGCGTCTTGCCGTCGCAGACCGCCCAGTTGTCCACGAACGGGAGGAACCGCTCGAGCCGCTCCAGGCACTCGGCGGGGTCGCGGATCGCCGAGACGACGAACATGTGGATCTGGTTCTCCTCGAAGAACCGGTGCGGGAGGTCGTCCAGGAACCGTTCCAGCTCCCCGGGCGCGGCGTTCTTCGCGAAGTCGGCCGCCAGCCTGCGCAGCGCCGGGACGCGCACGCCCAGGATCGTCTCCTTCGGGACGTTCGGCACGAGCGCCGCGTGGAACTCCCGGTAGCCGGGGTCCCGCGCCGCGCGCAGTTTCCGGAGCAGCTCCGCGCGGGTCATCCGATGGCCGCCGTCAAACCAGCCCGGTCGCCAGGGCGAGAACGGGTATCGGCACGCTGCCGTCCACTTCCCAGCCGGTGCTGTACGAGCTCCCGTAGCGGTAGAAATGGGAGCCGTCGAACTCCCAGCCGGTGCTGTACGAACTCCCGTAGCGGTAGAAATGGGAACCGTCCCACTCCCAGCCGGTGCTGTACGAGCTCCCGTAGCGGTAGAGATGCGAGCCGTCCCATTCCCAGCCGGTGCTGTACGAACTCCCGTATTGGTAGAGATGGGAACCGTCCCACTCCAGACCGGTGCTGTACGAGCTCCCGTAGCGGTAGAGATGCGAGCCGTCCCACTCCCAGCCGGTGCTGTACGAACTCCCGTATTGGTAGATGTGCGCCATGGCGACCTCCTTCGAAGCGGATCCCTCTTCAAGGGTAGCAAATCGCCGGATTCCGGGGACGCCGGACGAAAAAAACGGAGACCGCGACGAGCGCGGTCTCCGCGAAAGGCCTGGCCTTCCGGACTAGGATTCGGAACGGCCCTTGGTGATGCGGAGCAGCACCTTGTGGTCGGAGTCGACGAGGGTCGCGCCCTTGAGGTCGATGTCCGAGACGTAGACCGTCTTGTTGGAGTGGAGGTCGGAGACGTCGAACTCGTAGCCGGTCGGGATGGCGTCGGGCATGCAGGAGACGCGCACCTTGTAGGCGTCCTGGTACATGATGCCGCCCTCGACCTTCACGCCGATCGGCATGCCGACGAGCTTGACCGGAACGGTGACCTTGACGGGCTTGGAGGGGTCGACCAGCATGAAGTCGATGTGGGTGACCGCCTGGGAGATCACGTCGCGCTGCACTTCGTGGACGACGACGTCGACCTTCTGGCCGCCTTCGATGTCGAGCGTGAAGACGCTGTTCTTCTTGCCGGGGACCCAGCGGACGCCGAATTCATGCGCGTCGAGCGTCACGTGGATCGGATCCTTCTTGTCGGCGTAGCAAACGGCCGGAATGGAGCCCGCGCGGCGCATGGCGTTGAGCTGGCCCTTGGTGCCGGCGGTGCGGAGCTTGGCTTTGAGAGTCGTGGTTTCCATCTGTTTCTCGCTTCGTGGTAGAGGACATTGGGGTAGCTGGATTCGAACCAACGAATGCCGGAGCCAAAACCCGGTGTCTTACCACTTGACTATACCCCAGGAATTTCGCGCCCCAAATATAGACATTCTGCGGGACGCTCCAAAGCCGGGGCGCAAAATTTAGACAAAACTAGAGGGCCCGAGCGGAAACGAAGCGGGTCACCCCTTCGAATCTCCGGGGGGAGGCCAGGCCGGAGAGGGCCTTCCGCGCCTCGTCCTCCGTGGGATAGAGGGCGAAAACCGAGGCCCCGCTGCCCGAAAGAAGGACCCCGAGGGCGCCCGTTTCCCGCAATTCCGCCGCGCATTCGGCGATTTCGGGCCACTGTCCGAAGACCCCGGGCTCGAACCCGTTGTGGAGGAGATGTCCGACCATCCGGGGCGAAAGATTCCCCTTCCTCCAGAGCGCCTTGAAGTCCTCCCAGCGCTGCGCGCCCGCGGGCCGGACTCCGGCGTAGGCCTTGGCCGTGGGGACGGAGGCCTCGGGCGTGACGACCAGGACTGCGCATTCGGGCGGAGGCGGCGCGGCTTCGAGCCGGTCGCCGATTCCCTCGGCCAGCGCCGTGCCGCCGCGGACCAGGAACGGGACGTCGGCCCCGAGCGAGGCGCCGACCTTTTCGAGCTCGGAGGCGGGCAGGCCCAGGTTCCAGACGCGGTTCAGGAGGCGGAGCGCCGCGGCCGCGTCGGCCGAACCGCCGCCGAGCCCGGCTCCCGAGGGGAGCCGCTTCTCCAGGCGCAGGGTCGCCCCGAGGCGGCGGTTCCCCGCGCGGTTCCGGAGAGCGGTCGCGGCCTTGTGGACCAGATCCTGTTCCGGGCGCTCCGTGGCCGGGCGGTCGCATTCGAAGACGATTTCCCCGTCCTCGCGGGACTCCCCTTCCAGCCGGTCGCAGAGCCCGATCGTCTGGAACAGGGTCCCGATGTCGTGGTAGCCGTCCTCCCTCTTCCGGACGATCTCCAGAAAGAGGTTCACTTTCGCGTACGCGTTCTCGAAATCGGCCATTCCGCCCCGGCGATAGCTATCTTTGCCTTTTCCACTTCAAAAGCTAGAACATTATGGTCGATCCCAAGAAAAACTTCCTCCGGCTGATGGACTGGGAACCCCAGGCCATCCGGGACGTCGTCGATTCGGCGATCGAACTCAAACGGAGCCTGAAGGACGGCACCGCCGGCTTCCCCCTCCGCGGCAAGACGATCGGCATGTACTTCGAAAAGCAGAGCTTGCGCACCGTCACCACCTTCCAGGTGCTGATGACGCAGCTCGGCGGGCAGGCGATCCTGCTCGACCCCGCGAGCATCTCGCTCGGCAAGCGCGAGAGCGTGGCCGACGTCGGACGTTGCCTCGGCCGCTGGGTGGACGGGCTCGTGGTCCGCTGCTTCAAGCAGTCGCTCGTGGAGGACCTCGCCGAGTGGAGCGGGATCCCCGTCATCAACGCGCTGACCGACGACTCGCACCCCTGCCAGGCCATCGCCCTCGCGCAGACGATGAAGGAACACTTCGGCTCGCTCGAAGGGCGCCGCCTCGTCTTCGTGGGCGACGGCAACAACGTCGCCAGCTCCTTCGCCGTCCTCTGCGCCAAGCTGGGGATGCATTTCGTCCACACCGGCCCCGAAGGCTACCGCCTCAAGCCGGAGTTCGTCGCTTCGCTCGAGCCCCTGTTCAAGACCTCGGGCGGGAGCTTCGCCTACGAGCCCGACCCGAAGAAGGCCGTGGCGGACGCCGACCTCGTCTACACCGACGTCTGGGCGAGCATGGGCCAGGAATCGGAACAGGATTCCCGCGGCAAGGTCTTCGCCCCCTGGCAGGTGAACGAGGAGCTGATGTCGCACGCCCCGAAGAGCGCGCTCTTCAGCCACTGCCTCCCCGCGCACCGCGGCGAAGAGGTGACCGACGGCGTGGTGGACGCCCCCTACTCCGTCTGCTTCGACGAAGCGGAGAACCGCCTCCACGCGCACAAGGCCATCGTGCTGAAGCTGCTGGGCTAGATCAGGCCTTCGAAATCCACTCGCGCAGTTCGGCGATGGTGCACCACGACCGGCACATGCCGTAGGGGACGCGGCCGAGCTGGCGCATCTTGCGGCCCGTGGCCTCGGCGAAGGTCTGCCGGCAGGTAAGGAACTGCCCCCAGAAGCCGAGGTGGTCCTCGGTGTCGTAGCGCGGGGCGGTCATGCGCTCCCGCCAGACCGGGGGGAAGTGCCGCGTCCAGCCCTCGAAGGAGTTGAGCCACGAGTCGCACGTCAGCTCGCGCGCGCCCAGCTTGCGTTCGGCGTCGTCGGCCAGCTTCAGCAGGCAGCGGTCGACGTAGCCGGGCTCGGCGAAGATCGACCGGGGGTAGAGGCTGTTGGCGATGTGGAAGTCCACCCGCGCGTCGCCCTCCTTCCAGAGATGGTTCCCGAAATGGAGGCAGGAGTCCTTGTAGTTCGCGAAGATGCGCCCTTCGTGGAGGTCGGTCAGGTCGCGCTCCACGCGCCCGGGCAGCAGCGGGGCGACCAGGGGCATGGCGCGGCGCTCGAACTCCTCGGCGGAGGAGCACTCCCCGGCCAGGGCCGTCAGCTCGCGTTTGAGGCGCTGCCAGGGCTCGCTCAGCTCGGGGTGCATGTAGTCGAAGATCTCGCCGTCGTGCAGTTCGGTCCGGCGGTAGACGTCCACGCGGGTCTCCAGAATCGACCCGAAGGTCTCCTCGGGGTGCTCCGAGGCCCATTTCCAGGCCCACCAGAGCATCAGCGAAACGCTTTTCTCCAGCATTTCGAGGTGTTCGGGGGCGGTTTTCGGAAGAAGTGCGGCGGGATTCACGACAAAAGCCTAGAAAATTCTATACTTGAGCGCCGCGGAGTGTAGCTCAGCCTGGTAGAGCGTTTCGTTCGGGACGAAAAGGTCGCTGGTTCGAATCCAGTCACTCCGATTTCCAGGGGGCCCGCAAAGCCCCCTTTGCCGTATCCGGGGAAGACGGCGCCGCGCCGGCCCGGAAAGCGAGGAAGCAGAATGACGCTCGTCGTGCCGAACAATCTCCGCCTGAAGGAACGCCTGGGGAGCCTGGGCGTGGACTGCGTGGAGAGCGCCGCGGCCGAGCTGATGAAGATCCGCCCGCTGCGCATCGGCATCCTCAACATCATGCCCAAGGCGCAGGAGTACGAGGTCAACCTCCTGGAGCCGCTCGGGCGCCCGATCCTGCAGATCGAGCCGGTCTGGATCCGGCTGAAGACCCACGTCTACCGCAGCACGCCGCACAGCCACCTCGACAACCTCTACGTCTCGTTCGAAGAGGCCGCGGAGAAGGGGCTCGACGCGCTGATCGTGACGGGCGCGCCCGTGGAGCTGATGGACTACGAGCAGGTCTGGTACTGGGACGAGCTCGAGAGAATCGTCTCGTGGGCGCAGGAGCGCTGCGTCTCCACGCTCGGCATCTGCTGGGGCGGGCTCGCGCTCGCCGGGCACCTCGGCATCGGCAAGACGATCTACCCGCGCAAGATCTTCGGCGTGTACAAGTTCAGGAACCTCGCGCCGGAGAGCCTGCTGACGGCCGGTCTGGACGACGAGTTCGACTGCCCGCAGAGCCGGTTCGCCGGCATCGACGACGCGAAGCTCGAAGCCGCGCGCGACGCGGGGAAGCTGAACCTGCTGGCCTGGAGCGCGGCGACCGGATACGTGATCTTCGAGACGCCCGACCACAAGCTCGTGATGCACCTCGGGCACCCCGAGTACGTCAAGCGCCGCCTGGTGGACGAGACCCTGCGCGACCGCAGGAAGGGGCGCACCGACGTCTCCGACCCGGTCGGCTTCGACCTCGAGCGCCCGCGCAACACCTGGCGCGCGCACCGCAACGCCTTCTTCTCCTCCTGGGTGAAGATGGTCTACCGCAAGGCCCTCGGGATCGAGGGGTGAATCAGTCGCCAGGCCCCAGGGACCTGTGCGGATGATGGCGCCTTCGGCGCGTGGCGAAAAAGAGAAAGGCCCGGGCGCAGCGCCCGGGCCACTAACACCTAAGACCTAACCACTAACCGCTAATTCGCCTGCGGCTGCGCGGCGGCCATGCGTTCGGCGATCTTGCGGCTGACTTCGCCGGAGGCGAACTTCCACGCCTGTTCCAGCGCGGCCTTGATCGCGGGGGCTTCGGCGCGGCCGTGGGCGATGATGCCCGTGCCCTGGAGGCCGATGAGCAGCGCGCCGCCCTGCTTGTCGTAGTTCCACCCTTCGACGAAGCCGGCGCCCTTGGAGGAGGAGAGCGCGTCGCCGAAGAGGCGGACGAAGACCTCGTAGACCCCTTCCATGGTCTTGAGGAGCAGGTTGCCGGAGAAGCCGCCGGTCACCAGCACGTCGGTGCCGCCGCGGAGGTATTCGCCGGGCTCCACGTTGCCCACGAAGTTGAGCGACGAGGCCTTGAGCATCTGGTGGACTTCCACTTCGAGCTCGGGGCCCTTCTTTTCCTCTTCGCCGATGTTGAGGAGGCCGACGCGGGGGTTGGCCTTGCCCATGACGGCTTCGGCGTAGACCGCGCCGCAGTGGGCCCAGTCCACGAGCTGCTGGGGCTTGTTGTCCACGTTGGCGCCGCAGTCGAGCATCAGCACGGGGCCCTTCATGGAGGGGACTTCCGCGGCGATGGCGGGACGCGAGACGCCGGGGATGCGGCCGAGGAGCATCATGCAGGAGGCCATCATCGCGCCGGAGTTGCCCGCGCTGACGCTGGCCTGCACGAGGCCGGCCTTCTGCAGCGCGACGCACTTCACCAGGCCCGAGTCGGGCTTGGTCTTGAGCACGGCCGCGGGATGTTCGTCCATCGCGACGAGCTGGGGCGCGTCCACGACTTCGATCAGGTCTCCCTTGTAGCCGGCCTTGGCGATCTCCTCGCGGACCAGCTCCTTGGGGCCGGTCAGGACGATCGAGTACCGGCCTTCGGAGGCCTCCGCCGCCATGACGGCGCCGCGGACGATCTCGCCGGGGGCCTTGTCGCCCCCCATCGCGTCAAGCGCTACCTTCAGCATCGGCGCCTCCCGGACTAGGAGTCGGACGGACGGACGCGTTCCACGCCGCCGTAGTAGCCGCAGGTGGGGCAGACGACGTGGGGCATCTTCACGCTGCCGCAGTGTTCGCAGGTGGAGAGAGCGGGGGCGCTCAGCTTCTGGTTGGTACGACGCTTGTCACGACGGGTGGTCGTGGATTTCTTCTTCGGAACGGGCATCTCAAAGCTCCTGTTCTTCCGCCTTGGGGGAGGACATCCTCTCCTTCAGCCGTTGCAGTTTCCCCCAGCGGGGATCGATCTTCTCTCCGGGCTTTTCCTCCGCCTCGACCCATTTGAATTCGGCATCTGGGTCCTTGACCGGGCGCAGGGGCTCGTTGAGCAGAATCTGCTGACGAACGCACTCCGTGAGGTCGATTTCCCCCTCTTGCGGATTGACCGTCAGGAGGAACTCCTCTTCGTCGCCGTCGTCAAACACGCTCGAAGCGACGTGCGGGTCCAGGACCACGCGGACCAGCAGCGGGACGTCGAAAGAGTGTTCGTACTCCTCCAAAGTCCGACAGTCGGTCAGCCACTGCTTGCCGAAAACCCGCCCGGAGAGGAGAATTTCGCGCTGCGCGCGCTCGATTCCCAGCTCGACCGTGGCCGGCCCCGACAGGCGTACCTCCCCGAGTTCTTCGGGAAGGACCTCCGCGCGCAACGTGTCCGAGGGCTCCCGGGTGTTGCCGTTCAGGATGCGCAAGTCGATCTTCAAAGCACGCCAAGTATAGTAAATTAGGGCTATGAGGATTGACGGCGCGACCCGGGCGGTTTTGGCCTTTTTGGCGTTTTTCGCCGCTTTGGCGGTCTCCGGCTGCTCGTGCTGCCTCTATTTCAACCACTGGTACAACGCGAAGGAGGCGTTCGACAACGCCGAGCGCCTGCGGCTGGCCCGCCTGGACTCCCTCCCGAACGACACGGTCTGGGTGGCCGACTCGGAGCGCGTGGAGTACCAGCGCGTGATCGAGAAGTGCTCCCGCATCCTGGAGCGGTGGCCCGAGGAGGAGGACTACAAGCCCCGCGTGCTCTTCACGATGGGCGAGGCCTACCGGCGCATGGGCGAGTGGAACCGCGCGGTCCGCAAGTACGACGAATACCTGCGCTACTTCCCCGACGGGAACTTCGCGCCCGACGCGGAGTACGAGCGGGCCTTCTGCCTGCACAAGGCGAACCAGCCCCAGCAGGCGCGCTTCGCGCTGGAGCCCCTGGTTGCCGACACCGCGCACCCGAGGTTCGCGGAGGCCCTCTCGCTCCTGGCCACGATCGCCGAGGGGTCGTCGCAGAGCCTCTTCGCAATCGAGAACCTGGAGAAGATGCTGGCGAGCGGCGGGGGCTCCTCGCTGCTGCGCGCGCAGGTGCGGCTCCGGCTCGCGCGGCTCTACGCGGCGGAGAAGATGCACGAGAAGGCGGTTCCGACCTACCTCGCGCCCGACATCGCGACGCTGCCCAGGCCCGCGCCGTGGGAGGCGAGGTTCGAAGCCGCGCATTCGCTCTCCGCGCTGGAGAAGCACCGGGAGGCGGCCGACCTGCTGCGCGAACTGGCCGCCGACACGGCCTACGCGGACTTCCGCTCCCGCGCCCAGATGGCGCTCGCCTCCGAACTGCTCTTCCTGACTCCGCCCGACTCGGGCATCGTCCTCTTCCTGAAGCTGATCGACGAGAACCCGAAGACGGAGATCGCGTCGGAGGCGTGGTACAGGCTCGGCTACCACGACGAGGAGCGGGGCGACTACGACCGCGCGATCGCGGACTACGACTCCGCCGTGGCGCAGAAGACCTGCGACTGGGAGCGGATGGCCCGCGAACGGCGCAACACGCTCCAGCGCATCGAACGCCAGCGCGAGATCTCGCTCGACACCGCGAAGCCGAGGAACTGGGCCGAGGAGTTCCAGATCGCGGAGCTCTTCCTCTTCCGGCTGGACCGCGCCGACTCCGCGCTCGCCCGGCTCGACTCGCTCGCCTCCGACTCCGTGCCCGACCCGGCGATCCGCCAGCGCGCGCTCTACGCCAAGGGGTTCATCCTCGCGAACGTGATGGAGGACACCGCGGCGGCGAACGGCGTCTGGAAGCAGGTGATCGAGCAGTGGCCCAACACCGACTACGCCAAGCAGGCGCAGCGCATCCTCGGGCTGCCGGTCACGGCCGTCACCTCCGACGACAGCGCGCACGCCGCCTTCCTCGCCGCGGAATCCCTGCTGACCGCCGCGCAGGAACGCGAGGCCGCCCCCGCGCCCGAATCCGCGCCGGAGCCCGCCGCCGGAGACTCCGCGCGGACCGAAGTTCCCGAAGGCGCGCCCTCCGCGGGCGCTCCGTCCGAAGCCGGTCTCCGCGACGTGGTCGCGAAGATGGTCGAGATCGACTCCCTCTGGCACTTCTCCCCCGACGCGCCCCGCGCGCTCTACGTGGCCGCGCGCGTCTCCGTGGACCTGGGCGACACCGCGCGGGCCCGCGCGCTCTTCCTCCGCGTGCGCAACGAGTTCGGGGGCACGCCCTGGAGCGAAGACGCGGCGAGGCGGCTCACCGGTCGCCTGATGGTCAGCGAGGAGTACGTGAACGCCGAGAAGCGCGCGCTGGAGGAGCAGAAGAAGGCGATGGAGAAGACTCCCGACTACAACAAGAGGTTCGAGGAGTACAAGCAGGAGAAGGCGAAGCAGCAGAAGGAGGAGGAAGAGCTGCTCTGGGACTACGAGGAGATGTACAACGTGGAGTAGGACTCCGCGCCTACCATCTGGCCCAGGCCTCGGCGGTCTCCTCGCCGAGGTCCTTTTCGTAGAAGCCCGCGGGTCCGAAGACGATCTCCACGTCGGAGAGTTCGTCCGTGCGCAGAACGCGCGCGGCGCCGTCCAGGACGAGCGCGAGGTCGGCGAGGACCGCCGCGTCCGGGTGCCCGTGGTTGTTGCGCGAGCCGACGCTGACCACCGCGCGCATGGGCCGGACCTCCGCCAGGAACGGGAGCGCGGAGGAGGTCTTCGATCCGTGGTGGCCGACCTTCAGGACCTCGGATTCGAGGCGCGCGCCCTCGATGGAGACCAGCTCCTCCTCGACTTCGCGTTCCGCGTCTCCCATGAAGAGGGCGCGCGCCGCCGGGGTCGCGAGCTGCATCACGAGCGAGGCGTTGTTGCCCTCGTGCAGAAGCCCGTGGTGCGGCCAGAGCACGCGCAGCCCCCACTCGCCCGGAACGCAGTCCAGCCCGGACGCGCAGAACTCGATCCAGTCGCCGCGCCAGAGCGTGTCGGCCGGAACGCCCGATTCGCGGAGCGTCTTCTCGAACGCGTTCCAGAGGTCGCTCCGCGACGGGTCGCCGGAGAGGTGGACCTTCCCGACGGGGATCGCGCGCAGGACCTCGGCCGCGCCCCCGAAGTGGTCCTCGTGCCGGTGCGTGAGGAAGATTCCGGCGAGCGAGTCCACGCCGCGCTGCGCGAGCCGCGCGGGGAGGCCTCTCCCCGCGCTCCCCGCGTCGAGCAGCCAGTGGCGGTTCCCGGCGGAGAGCAGCGCGGCGTCGCCCTGGCCCACGTCCAGGAAGACGACCCGGACTTCGGGCCGCTCCTCGGGCGAGGTCCACTCCACGGCGCACGAGGCGCAGAGGAGCGCGAGGGCCGCGAAGAGAATCGGGGACGGGCGCTTCATCCGCGCGCGCGCCTGCATTCGTCCAGGAGACGCAGCGCGGAGAGCGCGCATTCCACGCGGCCGCGCGTCCCGGCGAAGCCTCCGCCCGGCGAATCCAGGAAGAGGGCGGACTGGGCGGAGAGCGGGTCGTTCCGGCAGACGCCGAACCGCGCGGGCGCGCTTCCGAAGAACGAGCCGTCGAACCAGTCCGCTTCGAACCGCCCGTCCGAAAGCCCGATCCCGAGCCGGCGTTCGGAGTCCGGGGCGTCGCTCCAGCCCACGGCCGCGTCGGCGCGGACGCCCGTGTCCGAGACGAGGTCGGCCCGGACGACGTCGACGCCGCCGAAGGCGCCGTCGCGGACGCAGCGTTCCACGCTCCACTTCGCCCCGGGCAGAAGCCAGACGAGGTGCTCGAGGTCGTGGACGAGCAGGTCTTCGAGCGGGTCGATGGAGTGCGGGCGGAATTTCTTCGGCGTGAGGCGCCGCAGCTCGACCGAACGGATCTTCGCGCGGTCCACGGCGCCGTCCAGGACTCCGAGCGCGAGGTGGCTGTGTTCCGTGAAGCCCGGAAGGAGCGGGAGGTCCTTCTCCTCCGCCAGGCGGACGAGGTCTTCGGCGAGCGCGAGGTCTCCGCAGAAGGTCTTTTCGACCAGGACCGGAATCCCCTCGGAAAGGAGGAGCCGCGCGGCGTCGTAGTGCGCTTCGGTCGTCGTCGCGACGACCGCGCCGTCGCAGCGTCCGGAGGCGAGCGCCTCGTCCAGCGTCCGGAAGAAGGGGACGTTCCTTCCTTCGAGCGCCTTCTCGCCCGCGGGCGAGAGGACCGGATCGACGACGGCGGCCCAGCGTCCCTTTCCGCGTTGCGAAAAGAGCCGTTCGAAGCAGGCGAAGTGCGCCCGCCCCATCGCTCCGAAACCGGCCAGGAGAAGATTTTCCATCGCGGAGAAGATAGACTCCTTCCTTTTGATTGTCAAACTTTATTTTGGCCGCGCGGGGGAAAGGGCTACTGGTTGCCGCGCGCCTCGAGCAGGTCTTCCGAGAACCACTTCGCGAACGCCTCGCGCTGGTCCTCCGGAAGCGCGTCCCAGTTGCGGAGCTTCGCGGAGGCGTAGGAGACGGTCTGCTCGACGAGGTCGCGGTCGCGCGCGAAGTCGATCCAGACGAACTTCGTCGCGCCGGACTGCGCCAGCCCCTCGAGGTTCCCCGCGCCGCGCTGCTCCAGGTCGAGCTCCGCGATGGCGAACCCGTCCTCGGTCGAGGCGAAGCCGTTCAGGCGGTCGACCGCCGCGCGGCCCGATTCGCCCAGGAGCAGGAAGCACCACGAGTCGCGCGTCCCGCGGCCCACGCGCCCGCGCAGCTGGTGCAGCTGCGCCAGCCCGAAGCGGTCGGCCCCCTCGATCACCATCACGCCGGCCTCGGGCACGTCCACGCCCACCTCGATCACGGTGGTCGCGAGCAGGAGCGAGAACTCGCCCGCGGCGAACCCGTCCAGCGAGCGCTTCTTCTCCTCCTCGGGCATGCGCCCGTTGGCGACCGCGATCTTCCACGACGGGCGCGCGCGCCGGATCTCGCGCTCCAGCGCCTCGAGGCTGCGGAGTTCGGAGGTCTCGTCGTCGTCGATGCGCGGGACGACCCAGTAGGCGCGGTTCCCCTTCGCGAACTCGCCGTCCAGCCACTCCAGGAGCCCGTCGCGCTTCTCCTCGGGCACGACGCGCGTGCGGATCGGCTTCCGTCCCTGCGGCTTTTCGGAGACGACGACGGCCCTGAGGTCGCCGTAGAGCGTCATCGTGAGGCTGCGCGGAATCGGCGTCGCGGAGAGCGCGAGGAGGTCGGGGTCCTTCCCCTTGGCGAGCAGCGCGGCGCGCTGGCCCACGCCGAAGCGGTGCTGTTCGTCGATCACGCAGAACCCGAGGTCCGCGAACGCGACGTCGGCGGAGAGGAGCGCGTGCGTTCCGAAGAGGATCCTGATCTCCCCGGAGGCGAGGCCGCGCAGGATCTCCGTCCGCTTCGATCCCGGCGTGGAGCCGCAGAGGAGCTCGGCGCGGATCCCCGCTTCGCGGAACTTCGGCTCGAGCTTGCGGAAGTGCTGCCAGACGAGGAGTTCGGTCGGGGCCATGAAGGCGCACTGGACGCCGGCGCCGGCGGCCGCGCCGCAGGCGAGGAAGGCGACGGCCGTCTTGCCCGAACCGACGTCGCCCTGGAGGAGCGTGTGGCTCTGCCGCTTGGCCTCGAGCGAGGAGAGGATTTCGGAGAGCGCGTTCTCCTGCCCGCCGGTCAGCGAGAAGGGAAGCGTCTTCCGCAGGCGTTCCAGCGTCTCCCGCCCGCCGGTCAGCGCGCGCCCGCGGCGTTCCATCAGTTCGCGCCGGCGCGCCATGCGGATCGCGACCGGGAGGATTTCGCCCATGCAGAGCTGCCTGCGCGCGTCGCGGACCTCGTCCATCGACTTCGGGCGGTGGAGCCTGCGCAGGTTCTCCAGCTCGGGCAGCCAGCCGAGCTCGTTCCGGAGCGATTCGGGAAACCG
>JAGCEZ010000104.1 GCA_017650365.1 Fibrobacterales bacterium
GGTTCTGTCATGTTTTTCTCCTGGTATTCCCAAAATGGGGAACATCAGGAGTAATTCGAACCCGCGCGGGCAGGATATAGGAAGTTTGTTCGGATAATTTCAAGGGTTTTAGTTGTAAAAGAAAAATTAGTCGCCAGTCGCTAGGAACTAGTGCGGAAAATCAGTGCTAGGGGCTGGTCGCTAGTCCCGAGTCGCCCAGAGCGCCCGGAGAACGCTGCCCGCCATTCTTCCCGCCATGGCGGGGTCCGCGGCGAAGGCCGCCGCTTTGCCGCGCTCCACTGCCGCTTTCATGACGGTGTAGAAGCGGCGCTGGTCGCGCTCGTCCATGCCGAGCAGCGTCTGCCTCAGCAGGCGGTAGCGCTCGTGCGTGCGGCCGAAGGCCTGCCAGCAGGCGTCGTGGTAGCGGCGCAGGAACGTTTCGGAGAGGTCGCCCCGGCGCATCCCCTCGGCGATGGTCCGCGCGGCGAGGCGTCCGGCGGCCAGGGCCGCGGCGATCCCCCCGCCGGTGAGCGGATTGGTGTGGTGCGCGGCGTCGCCGACGAGCAGGAAGCGGTCGCCGACGGTCTGCTCCAGCGTGCCGCTGACCGGGGCGGCTCCCCCGCAGCGGGAGAGCACGCGCGCGCCGGGATAGAGCTTCTCCAGCCACGCCTCCGTCAGCTCGGCGATGTTCGGGGCGCCCGCCTTCGGCACGAGGATCCCCGCGCCGAAGTTCGTCGTCTTCGACTTCGCCTTCGGGAAGGCCCAGATGTAGCCGTCGTTGATCGTGTCGCGCCCCTGCCAGAGCACCAGGCGGTCGCTCTCGGGAATCAGCATGTCGAGCTTGAACTCGATCGCGCTGCAGGTGTGCGGCGCCAGCTGCCGCGTGCGCAGGCCGACCCACTCGCCCGAGAGGGCCTCCGCGCCGTCGGCGCCGACCACGACGCGGGCCCGCACCTCGGTCTCCCCTTCCGGAGTCGCCACGAGCACCCGGCGCGTCCCGTTCTCCGCGGGGCCGACGTCCTTCGCCTGCGCCCGGAGCGCCAGGACGGCGCCCCGCGACCGGGCGTGTTCCGCGAGGCCGGCGTCGAACTTCGTCCGGTCGAGCACCGTGCCCAGGTCCTTCTTCCGGAAATCGACCGTCACGCCGCCCGTGCCGTGGAAGACCACGCCGTTCAGCTCCGTCTCGATCCACTCGTCGCGCACGGGCGCGTACTCCGCGATGCGCGCGACCGACGTGCTCGCCTCGCCGCAGCGGACGGGAATTCCCACGACGGGGCGCTTCTCCAGGAGCAGCGTCTTCAGGCCCGCCGCCGCGCAGTCCGCGGCGGCCACGCTTCCCGCGGGGCCCGCGCCGATCACGACGACGTCGCAGGAGGAGTCAATCCCGTTCGACATGCAGCGCTCCCACGGGGCAGAACCGTTCGCAGAGGCCGCAGCGCGTGCAGCGGCCGTCGTCCAGCGTCCATTCCAGCTCCCGGAAATCGAGCGCGAGCGCCGGGCAGACGCCCACGCACCCCGCGCAGACCAGGCACTTCTCCCGGTCGTAGACCACCTTTCCCTTCCGCTTCGCCTCTTCCACCGCGTCAGCCTCCGGTCGCGTAGGCGAGGTAGAGGCTCCAGAGCTTTTCGCCCCAGAACCAGACGACGAAGGCGCCCAGGTAGAGGAACGGCCCGAAGGGGATCTCGCCCTTCCGCAGCTTCGCGAGCGGCAGTGTGACCAGCGCGCCGAAGAAGGCGCCGACCAGAACCGCCATCAGCGCGAATTTCGCGCCCATGAGCGCGCCGAAGAAGGCGACCAGTTTCACGTCGCCGAACCCCATGGCGTCGCGCCCGAGGATCTTCGACATCAGCCGCCCGAAGGCCCACAGCGCGACGGCCACGACGACCGCGCCGCCGAGCGCCGAGCGCCACTCCAGGCCGCCGGGCAGCAGCGAGACCAGCAGCGCGAGCGCGATCCCGGGGATCACGGCCACGTCGGGGATGAGCATCGAGCGGAAGTCGGTCACCACCACGGGGAAGGCGAGCACGGTCAGCAGCATCAGCCGCAGCGTCCACTCCACCGCCGCGGCGTCGGCGCCCTGGCCCGGAGGCATGCCGCACCACGCCGCGGCCGCGAGCGCGAGCCCGCACCCGAACTCGATCAGCGGGTAGCGGACCGGAATCGGCTTCTTGCAGAACCGGCACTTGCCGCGCAGCATCAGCCAGCCGACCATGGGGAGGTTGTCGTGCCACTTGAGCCTGTTCTTGCACTCGGGGCAGTGCGACGGCGGCTTGACGATCGACATCCCCAGCGGCACGCGGTAGACGACCACCGTGAAGAACGACCCGAACGCCGCCCCGACCAGCAGGACGAAGAAGTGGAACAGGGGCGTCGGGGTGACGAGCAGGGATTCCATCTGCCCCCAAAATACCTTATTTCGCGGCGTCCTGGCCGAGCATGCGGTCCAGAAGCGACTGCCGCGACTCCGCGAGCGCGCGCCCGACCTCTTCGCGCGGGAACGGGAACTCGTGCGAGAGCTCGAGCCAGACCGGCTCGGGGTCGTCGGCCCCGTAGCCGAAGAGCGCCCTCATCCGGGCCTCGACCGTCTTCGCGCTGTCCGCGCAGTCGAACACCCTCTGGTCCACGTCGAACCGGACGAGGACCTCCTGGCGCGTCTCGCCCGAAGCGGGCAGCAGGACCGGGCCGGAGAGCCGGGCCGGGATTTCGCATTGCGAAAAACTCAGGACGAGATCCACGGAGTCGAGCGCCAGCGGCCTGGAGTTCCGGTTGACGAGCCGGAGGGCGAGCAGCGCGCCCGCGTTCTCCAGCCTCCACTCCCCTTCCCCCGCGAGCATCGCGGGCATGTCGGCGAGCAGCGCCAGCGTGGGGGCGCGCAGGTCGTGGACGCGGACCGAGCCGTCCTCGCGCTTCACCGAGACCAGCGGAACGACTCCCTCGAAGACCGGAGTCGCGCCGACCAGCTCCGCGCCGCACGAGGCGAGCGCGATCTTCGCCCGCTGCCGCTTCGTGGCGCACCCCGCGAGGAGCGTTCCGGCGGCCAGGACGAGGCAGAGGAGCAGCGCGACGGCGCGTTTTTTGCGATTCATACGTTAAAAATACTCAAGATTTCCCCTCCAGAGTACGTTAAACGACGCCCCGAAACGGAAAAATCGCCTTTTCGTCCGAAAATGTCCGTTCTTCTGAAAAATCTTTGTATCTTTTCCTTGTCATCGATGTTGATCGCATCGATGGCCAAATACGGACGCTGCGACGATCACGCAGCGGACAAGAAACGGAAAGGCCCCCAGCACTCGGGGACACACTCCTCGTCCAGGTGGTTCGAACACCGGGGCAGGATGTAAAAGAGGCGACCCTTGCGGGTCGCCTCTTGCTTTTTCCGGAACCGCGGACTAGGGCTCGACGAGGGTGGCCGAGAGGTACTCCCGGTTCATCTTCGCGATGCAGTCCACGCTGATCTCCTTGGGGCAGGCGGCCTGGCATTCGTACTGGTTGGTGCAGTTGCCGAAGCCTTCCTTGTCCATCTGGGCGACCATGGCGAGCACGCGCTTGCGCTTCTCCACCTGGCCCTGGGGCAGGCGGGCGAGGTGCGTCACCTTGGCGGAGACGAAGAGCATGGCGGAGGCGTTCTTGCACGCCGCGACGCAAGCGCCGCAGCCGATGCAGGCGGCCGCGTCCATGGCGGCGTCGGCGTCGGCCTTGCCGATCGGGATCGCGTTGGCGTCCTGGGCGGAGCCGGCGTTGATGTTCGTGAAGCCGCCCGCCTGGATGATGCGGTCGAACGCGTCGCGGTTCACCACGCAGTCGCGGATGACCGGGAACGCGGAGGCGCGCCAGGGCTCGACGACGATGACGTCGCCGTCCTTGAACGAGCGCATGTGCAGCTGGCAGGTCGTGATGCCGCGGCCGGGGCCGTGGGGCACGCCGTTGATGACCAGCGAGCACATCCCGCAGATCCCTTCGCGGCAGTCGTTGTCGAACGCGAAGGGCTCCTTGCCCTGCTTCTGCAGGTCTTCGTTCAGGATGTCGAGCATTTCGAGGAAGGAGGATCCGGTGGAGACGTCCTTCACCTGGTAGGTTTCGAACTTGCCGGGCTTGTCGGCCGCGGCCTGACGCCAGATCTTCAGCGTGACACTGATGTTCTTCTCGGCCATTATTTGTAGCTCCGCTGGGTGAGGTGGACGTTTTCGAACTTCAGATCCTCCTTGTGGAGGACGGGGTTCGCGTCGGCGCCGGCGTATTCCCACGCGGCGACGTAGGCGAACTTGTCGTCCTGGCGGAGGGCTTCGCCTTCGGCGGTCTGGGATTCCTCGCGGAAGTGGCCGCCGCAGGATTCCTTGCGCTGGAGGGCGTCGTAGGCGAGCAGTTCGGCCAGTTCCAGGAAGTCGGCCACGCGGAGCGCGGTCTCGAGGTTCTGGTTGAACTCCTCGTTCTTGCCGAAGACCTTGACGTTCTTCCAGAAGTCCTCGCGGATCTTCGGGATTTCGTCGAGGGCGCGCTTGAGGCTTTCGTCCGTGCGGGCCATGCCGACGTTGTCCCACATGATGTGGCCGAGGGCCTTGTGGAACTCGAGCGGCGACTTGGTGCCGTTGACCGAGAGCAGCTTGGCGATGCGTTCGCGCACGGCCTTCGCGGCGTCCTGGAACTCGGGTTCGTCGCCCGTGAGCTCGGTCGCCTTGGGAGGCATGGTGGCGAGGTAGCCGCCGATGGTGTAGGGCAGGACGAAGTAGCCGTCGGCCAGGCCCTGCATGAGCGCGGAGGCGCCCAGGCGGTTCGCGCCGTGGTCGGAGAAGTTGGCTTCGCCGACGACGAAGAGGCCCGGAAGGTTCGACATGAGGTCGTAGTCCACCCAGAGGCCGCCCATGGTGTAGTGGATGGCCGGGTAGATCTTCATCGGGGTCTTGTAGGGGTTCTGCGCGGTGATCTTTTCGTACATGTGGAA
>JAGCEZ010000105.1 GCA_017650365.1 Fibrobacterales bacterium
GGCAAGGAGACGGGCGACCGGCACCCCAAGGTGGGCGACGGCGTGCTGCTGAGCGCGCACGCGCAGCTCCTGGGCAACATCCGGATCGGCCGCGGCGCGAAGATCGGCGCGGGCGCCGTGGTGCTGACCGACGTCCCCCCGCACACGACGTTCGCGGGCGTCCCCGCGGTCAAGGTGGGCGTCCCGGACTGCGACGCCCCCGGCCTGGAGATGGACGTCGACTTCCTCGACCCCGCCTGAGGCCCCGTTTTTCGGGCGATCGGGGCAATCGGCCTTTTTTCCGCCCCGCGAAAAAAAGTCCCTTTTCCCCTTTGAGAACGGCCCCGAATCGTCTATTCTTTTTCCAGCGGGCTCTGCCCTCCAACTTCACACCAACCCACAGAGGGAAACGACATGAACAAGAACGATCTGATCGAAGCGCTCGTCAAGGACAAGGAAGCGGGTCTCGAATCCAAGGCCGCCGCCGGTCGCGCGCTCAACGCCGTCCTCGACGCGATCACGAAGGGCGTCAAGCAGGATCAGGAAGTCGCCCTGATCGGCTTCGGCACCTTCAAGGTGAAGGAACGCGCCGCCCGCACCGGCCGCAACCCCGCCACCGGCGAAACCATCAAGATCAAGGCCTCCAAGACGATCGGCTTCAAGGCCGGCGCCGAACTGAAGAAGGCCGCCGCCGCCAAGGCGAAGAAGAAGTAGTCTTCTTCCGCGCAGACGGGAAAAGAGGCGTCCGCTCCGGCGGGCGCCTTCTCTTTTCCCCCGCTCTTCATTTTCGTATATGCATATCTTCCCGCGGTCCGCGGACGCGCGGCGGTCCGCGAGTTTCTAGATTTCGGGCCAGACATCCGCGCCGGTCCCTCCGCCGGAAGCGATTTCCGCGCGAAGGGGGAAACTGGGAACTCCGTGAAAACCGGAGACGGTCCCGCCGCTGTATGGGCGACGAAGCCGGGAAAGCCACTGCGCCGAACGCGCGGGAAGGCCCGGCCGAGGACGACCCCGAGCCAGAAGACCAGCCGGCGCGGCGGACTTCATCCTTCGGAGACGAGTGATCTCTCGAACGGACATCGCCGCGGGGCTGCTGCTCTGCGCCGTTTCGGCGTCGGCCGCCCAGGCCGCCGACGCCCTCGCGCCCGCCTACGTGGACGGGAGCGGCGAGCTCCTTCCCGAGCACTCCGTCGTGGCGATCGACGCCTCGGAATGGGAGGGGCGGAACCTCTCCCTCGCCGAGATCCTCGCCGAGATTCCCGGAATCACCGTCCGCTCCTACGGCGGCGTGGGCGCGGAGGCGGAAGTCGTCGTGCGCGGCGTGGGCGGCGGGCGCATCCCGGTCTTCCTGGACGGCGTGCGCCTGGACGCGGGCGGGACGGGCGCGGACCTCGGGAAGATCGACCCGGCCGTCGTGGGACGGATCGAGGTCCACTCGGGGCGGCTTCCGGCCGAGCTCGGGGCCGACGGCGTGGGCGGCGCGATCGTCCTGCGCACGCGGACGGCGGAACGGGGCCCCGCCGAGCTGAACCTCTCGTGGGGGTCCTTCGGCACGCAGCGACACTCGTTCCTCTGGAGGAGCGGGACGCCCGGAAAGGGAAGCTCCTCCGTCGGCTTCTCCTTCCTCCGCTCCGACAACGACTACGAGGTCCTCGACCGGAACCGCACGCCCTACAACAAGTCGGACGACACGCTGCGCCGCCAGTCCAACGCGGAGTACACGGCCTTCTCCGCCATGGCCGCGGGCGTCCGGCGCGCCGGAAACGGCGCGCTCCGCCATTCGTTCGTGCTGCGCGCGGACGGCGGCGGGCTTCCCGGCGCGGAGGGGGCGCGCACCGTCAAGGCCGCCTTCGCGAACCAGAACGCGCAGGGCTCGCTCTCCTGGTCCGCGCCGCTCCCCGTCCCGAAGGGCGAGGCGGATCTCGAGCTCGGGCTGGACGGCGCGATGGACGCGAACCGGATGTCCTGGGGCGACGAGGACCACCTCTCCCCCATCGCGCAGGGCGACGTGGAGATCTCGAACGAGGACTTCCGGACGGCGGGCTCCGCCGCGCTGCGCTGGAGCCCCTCGCCCGCGTGGGACCTCCGGATCTCGCAGCGCGGCGGATTCGAGCGCCTGGTCCCGCGCGACGTCGCCGGGCAGGCGAACTGGAACCGCGAGGCCTCGAGGATCGAGTCGCAGACCTCCGGCGAGGTCGCGCGGAACCTCGGGCGGCGGACGCGGGTCTCGGTTTCGGGCACGGGCCTCTTCTGGACCGAGGAGGCGGAGGACCCGACGGCCGGGACGACGAAGGGGTTCTCGGACGGAGACTGGACCGCGAGCGCGTCGTGGAGCTGGCGGCCCGCGCCGCGCTGGGAGCTCCGGTCCTGGTGCGGGCGCGGGCTCCGCGTCCCCTCGCTCCAGGAGCGCTTCGGGGCGAAGCGCGGCGCGCTCCCGAACTTCGCGCTCGAGCCCGAGCGGAGCCTCAAGTGGGAGATCGGCGCCGCCCGGCGCGGCGAGCGCTGGAGCGCGGAGGCAAACTGGTTCGAGAACGCCCTGGAGAACACGGTCGTCCGGGTCGCGAGCGGCGAGCTGACGAAGGCGCTCAACGCCGGGCGCGCGCACGTCCGCGGCGCGGACCTCTCGTTCTCCGCGGCCCCCGCGCGCTTCCTCCGGCTCTCCGCCGCGGGGGCCTGGACGCGGGCGATCGACCGCGGCCCCTCCCGCGCCTACCGCGGGAAGTTCCTCCCCAACTCGCCCGAATGGGAGGGGAAGTTCGGGAGCGCCCTCTTCCGCGGCCCGTGGGAGATCGGCTTCGACGCCTCCTGGACCTCGGAGTTCTACCGCGACCGCGCGAACCGCAACGAGGCGAAGTCCGCGCTCCAGCTCTCCTCCGGAATCAAGATCGACCTCTCGCGGAACGTCCGGATCCGCTTCCGCGCCGAAGACCTCCTGGACCGGGCGCCCGAAAGCGCCTACTCCAGCTACCCCCGTCCGGGCCGACGCTTCCTCGTCGGCCTGGGGGCGACCTTCCCGACCCAACAGACAACCAACAACCAAAGGACAGAACATGCAAGCTAGACATCTCGTCGCCGCCGTTCCGGCGCTTCTCGCCCTCGTCGCCTGCTCCGACGGCACAAGCTCGTCGAACGGCGGAAACGGAGGCAAGGACTCCGAAGACAGGATCTACTGGATCGCCTCCGACTTCCAGACCGGCGAACTCCGCTCGGCCGCGGACGGCGAAGCCACGGACCTCGCGCTCGAAGTGTACAAGGACGCCAAGGTCTTCTCGTTCGACGGGAAGGTCTTCGTGCTGGAACGCCAGGGCGCCGACAACGTCGTGCGGATCGACCCGAAGGCGGACACCGTGGTCTACCAGGAATCGCTGGGCGACGGCGCCAACCCCTACGACATCGTCGCCGCGGACGAAAACACCGCGCTGGTCGCCCTCAACGGCGCCGACAAGGCCGTCTTCGTCGGAATCGCCGACGGCAAGGTCAAGAAGAGCGTGAAGCTCGACCGCTTCGCCCCCAAGGACGGGCAGGCCAACCCCTCCGCCATCGCGGTCGCCGGCGGCAAGGCCTACGTGACGCTGGAGCGGATGGCCAACTACGTGGCCGACCCCGTCGGGATGCTCGCGGTGATCGACCTCGGAAGCCAGACGCTGGTCGACTCGGTCAAGCTGGACTGCGCCGACCCGATCGACGTCGAGCCCTTCGGCGGCAAGCTGATCGTCGCCTGCAAGGGGACCTCCTCCTTCGACGCCGACTGGAACGAGACCTCCAACGAAGACGGCAAGCTGCTCTCCGTGGACCCCGCCACGTTCGACACCGTGACGCTGGCCTCCGAAAAGGACCTCAAGGCCAAGCCCTCGGAACTCGCCGCCGGCGACGAGCTCTGGGTCGCCCTCTACCGCTCCTACGGCGACGAACCCGTGGCCAAGCTCGCGATCGGCGAAAGCTCGCTGACCGTGGACATGGTGACCGGCGTCGGCGACGCCTTCGGCGGCCTCTCCGCGAAGGGCTCCCTGCTGGCGGCGGGCGACCGCTCCTACGGAAACTCGGCCGTCCGCGTGACCGACGGGGACAAGATCGTCGAAACCCTCGGCGGCGAAGAGGGCGTCATGCCCCCCGCTTCCGTGACGTTCCTGAAGTGATTTTTTAGTTTTGGACTCCCCGAAAGCGCATTTTGAGTGCGCTTTTTCGGGGTAAGTCTCTTGTAAGTTGCGTTCCCCCCGGGTTACTACTACTCTTAGGGGTGAACTTCGATCCGCAATCGGAAGGGTGGTGAATGAAACCGGTCTCCGCATTTTTCCTCGTGGGAACGCTCGCCGCGGCGCTGATGTGCGGCTGTTCCTCCGGGAAGAAGGGGACCTACGTCATTCCCGACGACATGCCCGAAATCTGCCGCGGCATCAACTTCGACGAAGATCCCGACATGATGGACATCTGCGGCGTGAAGACGAAGGTCTTCCGGAGCAAGGGCACCGACGAGATCGCCCGTCCGCTCATCCATCCCAAGGGCGCCCTGCTCGCGCGGTACAAGAACGAGACCGAACTCCGTCTCCCCACGTTCGCCCCGGTCAAGATTCCGGACCGGTTCATCGGATCCGTCTCCTTCGAGGAGAAGGACCGCATGAAGAAGATCGTCAACAGGATGGAGTACATCGAGACCGGACGCGCCGCGGACAAGCGCTACTTCCGGCTTTCGCTTCCGCAGGAATACGGCGACTGGCTCGACATCTGCTTCCAGGTGAAGGACAAGAAGACCCTGCGCCCCGTCTCGTGCAAGAGCTTCCAGCGCAAGGTGGACCGCGCCAGCTAGCGGGCTTCGTTCAGGGCTCCAGGCGCCCGACGCGGAACTCCCCGTTCTCCATCTCGACCCACGACGGCTCGAAGATCCACTCCCCGGAGTTGACGTAGATCCCCTTTTCGCGCTCCCGCACGAAGGCGAGGTGCGTGTGCCCGTGGACGACCGCGTCGTACTTCCCGGTCGCGAGGAAGGCGTCGGCCGCGGCGTCGTATTCGGGCGTCGGCTCCAGGATCTCGTCCCCGCGCAGGCGGCTTTCGCGCCCCACCAGGCGGGCGATCTTCATGCCGAGGTCCGGGTGGATCGCCTTCCAGAGCCAGTTGCACGCCGGGTTGCGCAGAACCGCCTTGACCGCGCGGTAGCGCCCGTCGGAACAGGCGATGCCGTCTCCGTGGAGGAGAAGCAGGCGCTTGCCCTGGAGCTCGATCTCCAGCGGGTCGGCGTGGGTCCGGATCCCGATCGAGTCGAAGAAGGTCCCGAGGTTGAAGTCGTGGTTGCCCGCGAAGAGGCGGACCTCGACGCCGGAGCGCGCGAGGGCGCGGAGCGCGGCGACGACGCGGAACCCGTCCTTCGGAATCGTCTCTCGGTACTCCATCCAGAACTCGAAGAGGTCGCCGAGGACGAACAGCCTGTCGATCCTCCCGATCTGCGAGAGGAGGAACTCCTCGAGGCGGCGTTCGCGGTCCGGGAACGCGCCCGCGGGGGTCGCGCCGAGATGGGCGTCCGAGAGGAAGAGCGCGCGTTCCGTGTTCAGGATCCGAGTCTCCGCAGGTAGTCGTAGCCGTAGATTCCGGTGCCGTGCCCGTCGGACCAGAGGAGGCGGACGGCGTAGCGCCCGACTCCGGTCGCCCGTTCGGGACGGACGTCCGCGGGGACGGAGGCCGGGTCGAGGAGGGCGTGGCCGTCCCACTCGTCCACGCACCGCGCGCACGGGCAGCGCAGGCGCAGTTCCCGGAAGGGGTGGACCGTGCGCGCGCCGTCGGTCCAGTCGAAGACCAGCGCGTCCGCCGTCCGCGAGATCTTCGCGGGGACGGGCGAGGCCCCCGCCTCGGCGGGGGAAAGCGGAGCGGCGTCCGCGGCTTCGGGAATCGCGTCGAAGGCGAGGTCGTAGGCGCCCATTCCGGCGCCGGCCCCGCGGACCAGCTCGGCCTGCGCGGCGACCTTGCGCGCGATCTCCATCAGCGCGCGGGACGAGGGCGAGTTCGGGGAGGAGAGGACCGCGGGGCGGCCGGCGTCCCCCGCGCGCCCGAGCGCGATTTCGAGCGGCACCTTCCCGAGGAAGGGGACGCCGGCGGCCTGCGCGATGCGCATGCCGGCGCCGGTCCCGAAGACGTCGTGGACCTTCCCGCATCCGTCGCAGACGAACCCGCTCATGTTCTCCACGACGCCCAGCACGGGGACGGAGACCTTCTCGAACAGGCGGAGTCCCTTGCGGGCGTCGATCGCCGCGACCTCCTGGGGCGTGGTCACCACGACCGCGCCGGTCATCGGGCAGCTCTGGACGAGCGAGAGGTGGATGTCGCCCGTGCCCGGCGGGAGGTCGACGACCAGGTCGTCGAGTTCGCCCCAGCGGACGCGGAAGAGGAAGTTGCGGACCATCTGGCTGGCCATCGGCCCGCGCCAGATCGTCGCCTCGTTCGGGTCGGAGAACATCGCCATCGAGACGAGCCGGATTCCGCCGGCGACCTCGACGGGCGCGATGGTCTTGTCCTCGAAGACCTCGGGGGCGCGGTCCACGCCGAACATCAGGTTCATCGAGGGGCCGTGGATGTCGGCGTCGAGCAGCCCGACGCGCCTCCCCTCCAGCGCCAGCGCGCACGCGAGGTTCGCGCTCACGGTGCTCTTGCCCACGCCGCCCTTGCCCGAGGCCACGGCGACGATGTTCTTCACGCCGTCGAGCAGTTCGGTCCCGAAGCTCTCGGGTTCGGCCTTCGGGGGCGCGGCATCCTCGCTCTCCACCTCGACCGCGCGCACGCCCTCCAGCGCGGAGAGCGCCTCGCGGCAGGCCGCCTCGATCTTCGAGCGGTGGCGCGAATGGGGCGCGCGGAGCACGAGCTTCAGCTTCAGCGTCCCGTCGGCGCCGAGCTCGATCCCCCCGACGAAGCCGAGGTCGACGAGGCTGCGGTTCGTCCCCGAGGGAACGATTCCGGAAAGGGCCGCCGTCGCCGCTTCGCGCAGGGCGTCCGTCATGCGGCTAGGCCCCGCAGCACTTCTTGTACTTCTTGCCGGAGCCGCAGGGGCACGGGTCGTTGCGCCCGACCTTCGGGGCTTCGCGGCGCACGGTCTCGGGCTTCACGAAGCTGGCGTCCCAGAAGTACCACTTGCCGTCCTTCTTCCGGAATTCGGCGAACTCGTGGTGTTCCTGGGGGATGCCGCCCTGGCGGTAGCGCGCGACGAAGTCGACGTAGCCGACGTCGTCGTTCTCGCCGCCCTTCTCCGTCCCGCGGATCTCGAGCCCGGTCCATTCGGACTGGTTCGACCAGGCTTCGGCGCCCGCGGCGTCGAACTGCGCGAGCTGCGCGGGGTGCGTGGTGTCGCGGACGTAGTCCATCCGGTGGCAGGCGAAGGCGCTGTAGCGGCCGCGGAGCAGCTCCTCGGCGGTCTTCGCTTCGCGCGCGCCGTCGAAAAGGGGCGCGCAGCATTCTTCGAGGGATTTTCCGCTGCCGCAGGGACAATCGGCCATGTTGACCTCCAAAAGGGGTTTTCCGTTCAACGGGTCCGGCGAAAAAATAGCACTCGCTACCGCCGCCACGGATCGCGCGTGAAGAGCGCCAGGGCGAAGACCGCGAGGGCCAGGAGCAGGAGCGCGGTTTCGAGCGCGTCCCCGAGCGCGGCGTAGGGGGCCGGGCGGACGGGGAGCGGGACTTCGGCGGAGAACGAGGTCTGCTCGTAGATCGGCGTGGAGGCGAGTTCGCGCCCCTTGGCGTCGAAGGCCGCGCTGACCCCGGTGTTGGCGGCGCGGACGAGCGGCAGCCCGAGCTCCACGCTCCGGAACCGGGCGATGTTGACGTGCTGGAACGGGGCCGTCGTGCGCCCGAACCAGCCGTCGTTGGTGATGTTCACCATCAGCCGCGCGCCGCCCAGGGCCTGCCGGCGCATGAACTGCGGGTAGATGATCTCGTAGCAGATGCTCGGCGCCCATTCGCCGCGGTCCCCCCAGAAGGCGTCCCCGTCCCCCGCGGAGAAGTCGCCCTCGCCCAGGTCGACGTAGTTCAGCATCGGGAGGAGGTCGTCCCACGGCAGCTTTTCGGAGAAGGGGACGAGCCTGCGCTTGCGGTAGCTCTCCGGCTCGCCCTCCTTCGGGAAGAGGAACGCGGAGTTGTAGAAGTTGAACTTCCGCGCCCCCTGCCGCAGCGTGTCGGCGTCGAGGAATCCGACCAGGACGTCGGTCCCCTTCTCGCGCGCGAGGCGCCGGAACCTGTTGTGCTCCGAGATCCAGCCGGAGCCCTCGGGCGCGCGCGGGTCGCGGGCCAGGCGCGGGACCGCGGTCTCGGGCAGGACGACCAGGTCCACGGTGCCGGAATCGACGGCGCGCGCCATCCGGAACGTGCGGCGCATCCATTCGGGGAAGTTCTTCCGCTCCCACTTCAGGTGCTGCGGGATGTTCGGCTGGAGCACGGCGACGCGCACGGTCCCCGAAGTCTCCTCTTCCGCGGAGAGCGAGACCGCGCCGAACGCCAGAAGGCCCGCCGGGAAGAGCAGGACCGCGAGCCCGCGGCGCCACGAGCGCCGCTCCAGCGCGGAGAGCGCGACGAGGTTCGCGGCGACGACCAGCGCCGAAAGCCCGTAGACGCCGACCCAGGAGGCCGCCTGCGCCATCGGGAGGGAGACGCCGAGCGCGTAGCCCAGGTGCTCCCACGGGAACGACACCTCGCCCTGCGCCCGGAAGACCTCGATCCCCGCCCAGACGAGCGGGAAGAGCCAGGCCCTCCCGACGGCCTCCAGCCGGAGGAAGAGCCAGCCCGCGGCCACCTTGAAGGTCGCGAGGAAGCAGAGCAGGAGGACGAGCCCGCAGACCACGCCCGCGGGCGGGCCGACCGAGACGACGTTGTAGATCCAGAAGTACATCGCCGCGCCGCCGAGGACCGAGCTCGCGAACGTGATCGTCAGGGCGTCGCGCGCCTCCAGGCGACGCAGGGTCCAGAGCCAGGGGACCAGCAGGACGAACGAGAGCCAGCCGAGCGGCAGCGGCGGGTAGGCGCACGCGAGCAGCAGCGAGCAGAGGCAGTTCAGCCCGAGGAACCTCCGGAACCGCGGGTCCTTCCGCCGGCGCCAGAGATGGCGCGCGGCGCCGAAGAGCGCCGCGGAGACGGGGAGCAGCAGGAGGAGCACCAGCAGCGCGAACGCGGTCCAGCGCAGCGCCTGGTAGTCGCTGCCGAGCGCGGCGAGCGGAACGTCGCAGACCAGCGCGAGCAGGAGCGGGAAGAGGAGCGGGCGCCGTTCGAAGAGACCGCGCGCGGGCGCGGGCATCAGCGAGACCGCTTTCCGGAAGGGGTGGATCAACCGTCCTCCCCGTCTTCGTCCGGAAGGGGCGCGCCCGCCGCGCAGGAGGGGTCGGGCTCGAGGTCGCGCGCCTGGACCAGCAGCACGAACTCGCCCTTGGGGGCGTGCGTCCGGAAGTGGAGCTCGATCTCCTCGGGGGTCCCGCGCAGGAACTCCTCGAACTTCTTGGTCAGCTCGCGCGCCAGCACGATCCGCGCGCCGGAGAGGGCCTGGACCAGCTCGCCCTTCACCTTGTCGATCTGGTGCGGGGAGACGTAGAAGACCTGGGTCTCGCGCCGGCCGCGCAGCGAGCGGAAGAGCCGGAGGCGGGCCGCCGACTTCTTGGGCAGGAACCCGCCGAAGTAGAAGGCGTCGGTCGGGAGCCCGGACCCGACGAGCGCGGGCAGGAGCGCGCTCGCCCCGGGCACGGGGACCACGGGGATCCCCCGGGCGATCGCGTCGCGCGCGAGGTTGAAGCCCGGGTCCGAGAGGGAGGGCGTGCCCGCGTCGCTCACCAGCGCGATCGGCCCCTCGTTCTCCAGGAACTCCAGGTAGCGGCCGCCCACGCGCTCCTTGTTGAAGTCGTGGTAGCTCTCGCACCGGACGGAGATGCCGAAATGGTCGAGCAGCGGGCGCGTGTGGCGCGTGTCCTCGGCGAGGACCAGCGGGACTTCGCGGAGGATCCGCAGCGCCCGCATCGTGATGTCCTCGAGGTTGCCGATGGGCGTGCTGACCAGGTAGAGGGGGTGCGCCATCTCGTCCGCCTTCCGGGTCAGAGGTACTTCTTCAGCGCGGGGAGCGCCTTGCGCGCGGTTTCGAGGCCGAGCTCGTAGCCGGCGCGGAGGATTTCGGGATCCTTCTCCAGGCGCCCGATCTTCAGCTCCGACTCGGGCCGGATCACGAAGATCTCGCCGGCCTTCTCCAGCTCGGCGATCCGCCTGAGCTCCTCGTTGTAGCGCCGGTGGCGGTCGCCGATGGCCCGGACGAGCGCCGGCCACTTGCGGTACTTCAGCTTCACCAGGGGCATGAGCGGGTTCGGGGACTTGCGGTAGGAGGCGTCGCGCGTCAGCACGACCACGCACTTTTTGTGCCCCTCGCGGAGCGCCTGTTCCGCGGGGACCGAGTCGCCGATTCCGCCGTCGAGGTAGAACTCGCCGTTCACGGGGACCATGCGGGAGACCAGCGGCATCGAGGCCGAGGCGCGGACCAGATCGACGTCGCGCACGAAGTCCCGGACGACCGGGTATTCCGCGAGCCCGGTCCGGCAGTTCGTGGTCACCACGTGCAGCTTGGTCTTGCTGGCGGCGAAGGCCTCGTAGTCGAACGGGGTCAGCCTGTCGGGAACCTCGTGGTATGCGTACTTCTCGCCGAACCAGTCGCCCGTCAGGAGGAAGCTGCGCAGGCTCGCGTAGCGCCAGTTCCCGACGTTGTCCGCCATGGCGTGGAAGGCGCGCCCGTGCTGTCCGGAGACGAAGCTGCAGCCGTGGCAGGCCCCGGCCGAGACGCCGTAGACCGCGTCGAAGCGGATCTTCTCCTCCAGGAAACAGTCCACGACCCCCGCGGAGAAAATCGCGCGCAGGCCGCCGCCTTCCAGAACCAGAGCCGAGGACACAAGCACCTCCCGCGTAGGAGCGCACAATCTAGAAAACGGGCCGGAAGGGGGCGAAACCCCGCGTTTGTGGCTATTTTTCCCCTCGGGCGCCGGGCGCCCCTTCCCCGCAACAGGAGAAACGACATGTCGATCAAGACCAAAATCACCTGCATCGGCGCCGGATACGTCGGCGGGCCCACGATGGCCGTCATCGCGGACAAGTGCGAGGACGTCCGCGTCACCGTGGTCGACATCAACCAGGCCCGCATCGACGCCTGGAACGGCGACGCCCTCCCGATCTTCGAGCCCGGCCTGGACGAAGTGGTGGCCCGCGCCCGCGGCCGCAACCTCTTCTTCAGCAC
>JAGCEZ010000106.1 GCA_017650365.1 Fibrobacterales bacterium
CGAAGACGGAGTAGCGCATCGCCTCGTGGATGCGGGAGGGCCTTTCGGAGACCGGGGGGAGATGGGCGTCGAGCTTCTCGTCGACGAGGACGCGGATCTCCCGCAGAAACTTCTGCGCCTCGGCGGCGCGCTGTTCCGATCCGGACTGGCAAGCCATGCGAACTCCTCGGGCGCGGACGGCCCTTTGCACGGACGAAATCTAAAAAAATGGCAACGCCCGGCCGAAGGCCGACGCCACGTACTCCAATGTACGAAAGATGGCGTACCCCCCGGGTTCCGACCTTCCCGGCGCTGGGGCCGGGCATGATCTCGACGCGGGGAAATGTCCGCCTGGCATCGATTCAACAAGTCGGGCATCGAACCGGACGGGCGTTACCATCAATGAATATCGCTTATTTCCAGCAGTTGCGCAAGCTTTTCCGAAAAAGTTTCCGCTTTTTGCGCGAGTTCCTTGAGTTCTTCGACCTTTTTTTGGGACTCCTGGAGCTCGCCGCAGACCACGAGGAAGGAGAGAAGCAGGCGCTGGGGGTCGTCGAGCGGCGGACGGACGCCCAGCCGGTCGAGCCGCTCCTGCGCCTGGCGGACGAGTTCGTCCATCGCCTCGGCCGACAGGTCGGTGCGGATGGGGAACGACTGCCCGCACAGGGTGATGCGCTGGCTGCGGAGGGTGTTTTCTGCTTCGACCATTCTGCGCTCCTCTCCCCGGCACGCCGGGGCTCCGGAACTATTGGAAGTTGAAGGTCATCGTCTCGGGGCCGGCGCCGTCGCCGCCGTTGTTCTGCTGGTCGTTGTTCCAGCCGCCGTTCTGTTCGCCGTTCTGCTGGCCTTCGTTCCAGCCGTTGTTCTGGTCGCCGTTCCAGCCGTCGTTCTGCTGGTTTTCGGCGGGCGCCCGGGGCGCGTCGTTCAGGGCGTTTTCCAGACGGGAGGCGATTTCGTTCAGGCGGTTTTCGTCGCTCTCGGCGGCGACCTGCGCGTTGAGGAGCTCCTCCTCGCGGGCGCGGAGCTGCCCTTCGACTTCGCCGATCTTGGCTTCGAGTTCGGCCACGCGGGCGCGGAGACCGTCGGCTTCGGCGGCCGTCGTTTCGAGTTCGGCCACGCGGGCGCGGAGGCCGTCGGCTTCGCAGCGCTGTTCTTCGCAGCGGGCGCTCCATTCCGCGACTTCGTTCTGCAGCTGGACGAGACGGTCCTGGCCCGCGGCCTCGGCCTCGGCGGCCTTGGCCTGGAGCGCGGCGTTTTCCGCCTTGAGCGCCTGCGACTGCGCGAGGACTTCAGAGACGCGGTTGACGATTTCGTCGAATTTCTGCAGATCCATCTTGCCTCCGGAAGGGAACGGGGGACATCCCCGGAACATCTTCCGGAAAGGATAGGAAAACGGCCGCGGGGCGCGGCCGTTTTTTTTTTCGCGCGCCGCCGGACGAGGCTAGCGGCGGACCTCCACGCCGTCGATGGCGTCCACGGCGTCGATGAACTTCTGCTGCGCCTTGTTGACCTCTTCGTCGGTCAGCGACCCCGTCGCGCTCTGGTAGACGCTCTGGTAGAGCAGGTTGCGCTTGCCCTCCGGCACGCCCTTTCCGACGTAGCTGGAGACGAAGCGCAGGTCCACGCGGTTGGCGGCCTTGATCGCGCGCAGCTTCTCGAAGACCTCGGCCTGGTCCATGCGGGCGTCCACGAGGAGCGAGATGTCGCGCGGGACGGCGCCGAAGCGCGAGAAGGGCGCGAAGATCCGTTCCGGAAGCGCGGCCTCGGCCAGAAGGTCGAAGTCCAGGTCGCAGACGGCGGCGGGGAGCGCGTCGAACTCGAACTTCCCGCGCATCGCGGGATGGACCTCGAAGAGCTCGCCGAGGAGGCGGTCGCCGAGGAAGAGCTCCGCGTGGCGGTAGGGGTGCGCGTAGGGGCGCGCGGTCCGGGCGCGGCGGAAGGAGACTTCGACGCCGAGCTCGCGGAAGAGGTTCTCCGCGATCCCCTTCAGGTCGAAGAAGTCGAACGGGCGGACGGACGTCCCGTCGTTCCGTTCGCCGGCGACCACCATCGCCAGGCGGTTGGACTCGGCGACGCCGGGGTCCTTCGCCGTGGGCGCGGCGCCCGAGGGCGCGAAGACGCGCGACGTCTCGAAGAACGCGACGGAGGATTCGCCGTTGCGCGCGTTCGCGGAGACGATCTGCAGCATGCGCGGGATCGGCGAGGTGGACATCACGCCCCAGTTCTCGCTCAGGGGGTTGAGCAGCCTGACCGCGAGGCGGCGCCCGTCGTCCTCGGCGAAGACGGCGTCGAGGTTCGCCTGCGACTCGAAGCGGAGGCTGAGGGCCTCGTCCAGGCCGGAGGCGGAGAGGATCCGGCGCACGCGGCGCTGGACCTGCTCGGGCTTGGGGAGCGGGACGTTCGAGAGCGCGAAGCGCGGGTAGTTCGTCGGGATCCTGTCGTAGCCCTCGAGACGCGCGACCTCCTCGATGAGGTCGATTTCTCGCTCGAGGTCGGGGCGCCAGCCCGGGACCTCGAACAGGACGGAGTCGCCGTCGCGGGAGAGGGTGCGGAGCCCGATGCCGTTCAGGAGCTTTTCGGCCCTGCCCTCTTCGGGCGCGTAGCCGAGGATCGTCTCCACGCGCGAACGGCGGAGGGAGACCTTCAGGGGTTCGCGGCGGTGGCCTTCGGCGAAGACCTCGACGCTCCCCTTGCGGACGGAGCCGCCGCAGAGTTCCGCGATCAGGGCGGCCGCGCGGCGCGACGCGTAGTCCTGCGCCAGCGGGTCGACGCCGCGTTCGAAGCGGTAGGAGGAGTCGCTGGAGAGCCCGATCCGCTTGGCCTGGCGGCGGACCACGGCGGGCTCGAACCACGCGGACTCGATCACGACGGAGGTCGTCGCCTCCGTCACTTCGCTTTCCGCGCCGCCCATCACGCCGGCCACGCAGGCCGGACGGTCGCCGTCGCAGATCAGGAGGTCTTCCGGGCCGACCTTGCGGTCCTGGCCGTCGAGGGTCGTGATGGTTTCGCCCGCGCGGCCGCGGCGGACGCGGAGCTTCCCGCTCGCGATCTTCGCCGCGTCGAAGGCGTGGAGCGGCTGCCCCAGTTCCATCAGCACGAAATTGGTGACGTCCACGACGTTGCTGATCGGGCGCAGGCCGACGGCGCGCAGCAGGCGCTGCATCCAGACCGGCGAGGGTCCGACCTTCACGTCCTCGACGACGCGCGCCACGTAGTGCCCGCAGCCGCAGCCGGACTCGACCTCGACCGCGATCTTCGACGCGGCGTCCGCGCCGGATTCCGCGAACTCCGCCGCGGGCATGGAGAGTTCCAGCCCGAGCGCGGCGCCCAGTTCGCGCGCCACGCCGACGTGCGAGAGCGCGTCCGGGCGGTTGGGCGTCACGTTGATCTCGAACACGACGTCGTAGAGCCCGGGGACGTCGACGACGCGCGTGCCGGCTTCGAGCGAATCGTCCAGGAGCAGGATGCCGGAGTGGTCGGTCCCCAGCCCGATCTCGTCCTCGCCGCAGATCATCCCGAAGGACTCCACGCCGCGGAGCTTGGCCTTCTTCAGCTTGACGACCTGCCCGTCCATCGGGAGCGAGCAGCCGACCGGCGCGAAGACGACGGTCTGGCCGGCGGCCACGTTGGGCGCGCCGCAGACGACCTGGAGCTCCTCCTTGCCGTCGAAGAGCTTCGTCACGTGCAGGTGGTCGCTGTCGGGATGCGGGCCGCATTCGCGGACCTTGCCGACCACGAGCCCGCCGTAGGGCGCGGCCTGGTCTTCGATCCCCTCGACCTCGAGCCCGAGGGAGGTGAGCGCGCGGGAGATGGTCTCGACGTCGGCGTCGAGCGCGGGGAGAAGCCGGCGGAGCCAATTCAAGCTGACTTTCATTTCGGTTCCTCCTAGAACTGGCGCGCGAAGCGGTTGTCGTTGGCGGTCAGCAGGCCGATTTCGGAGATCTTGCGCTTCACCATCGCGATGCGGTCGATGCCGAAGCCGAAGGCGAACCCGGTGTAGCGCTCGGGGTCCACGCCGACGCGCTCGAAGACCGCGGGGTCCACGCTGCCGCAGCCGCCGATCTCGATCCAGCCGGTGCCCTTGCAGGTGCGGCAGCCCTTGCCGCCGCAGTCGAAGCAGGAGACGTCCATCTCGGCGGAGGGTTCGGTGAAGGGGAAGAAGGAGGGGCGGAAGCGGATCCGCGTCCCCTCGCCGAAGAGCTCGCGCGCCCAGAGGAAGAGGATGCCCTTCAGGTCGGCGAAGGAGATGCCCTCGTCCACGACGAGCCCCTCGACCTGCTGGAACATCGGCGCGTGGGTCGCGTCGGCGTCGCAGCGGTAGACGTGGCCCGGGGCGATCATGCGGATCGGGGGCTTCTGGTTCTCCATCACGTGGATCTGCACGCCGGAGGTCTGGGTGCGCAGCACCACGCCGTCGGC
>JAGCEZ010000107.1 GCA_017650365.1 Fibrobacterales bacterium
CGGGGGCTTCGGCGTCGTTGCTGATCACTTCGGTGGGAGCTTCGAAGCGGGGACGGCGGTCGCCGCGGCCGTTGCGGTCGCGGCGGTCGCGGCGGTCGCGGTCGCGGCGGTCGCGGCGGTCGTTGCCGTTGCGGTCGCCGCGTTCCTGACGGTCGCCGCGGTCGTTGGCGTTGCGTTCCTGGCGTTCGCCGCGGTCGTTGCCGTTGCGTTCCTGGCGGGCGCTTTCGCGCTGGGCTTCGCGCTGGCTGCGCATGCCGAAGCGGGCCTTGAGTTCCGGCGGGAGCTTGCGGGCCACGGGCTGTTCCAGCATGCGGACGACGAGGGCGAGCTTGCGGAGGATCGCGACGCCGATCACGAGGCAGGCGATTGCGAGGACGATGTTGAGGCAGCAGAGTGTGCAGGATTCCATTCGTTGCGTTCCTTCTTGAGGAGTTGGGGCCGGGGGGATCGGACGGCATTTCCGCCAGTCCCGGAACCGGCCCGCGCCGTTTGTCTTCGGCGCCTGTTTGCCGAAAGCGCGTTCCTTTTTCGCTGCAGACGGCTTGGTCGCCCTTCCCTTTTTTCGCGGTCGGCGCGCGGGAGACGCTCAGCGGCGATTCGACCCTGGACGGCGGACCTCGGGAAGAGACCGGACAAAGATATAAAATTATCTTTCGGGCATGGAGATCGCCGACTGGAGAGAACGCATCGACCGGATCAACCGCGAGTTGCTCGACCTGCTCAACCGCAGGACCGAGTGCGCCCGCGAAATCGGCGAAATCAAGCGCTCCGCCGGGCTTCCCGTCCGGGACGCCGCGCGCGAGAGGGAGCTGCTCGACGCCCTGGCCGGCGCGAACGGAGGCCCCCTTCCCGACGCCTCGGTGAAGCGGATCTTCCGGACGATCATCGACGAGACCGTCGCCTACGAGGAGTCCCTCCGGGGGGCGAAGGGGGACGCGAAATGAGCCGCCGGATCACCGTCGTCGGGCTCGGGCTGCTGGGGGGATCCTTCCTCCAGGCGCTCGCCGACCGCAAATTCGACGCCGAGCTCCAGGGCGTCTCCTCCCCCGAAACGCTCGCCCAGGCGAAGGAGGCCGGGCTGATCGCCCGCGGCTGGGACTACGCCGAAGTCGATTCCTGGAAGGCGGAGAGCGACCTGGTCGTCCTCGCCACGCCGATCGACCGGATCGCCGAGCTTCTCCGCGCCGTCGCCGCGAGCCCCGCGCGCATGCCCGAAGGCGGCGCCGTCACCGACGTGGGCAGCACCAAGGGCGAGATCTGCGCCCTGGCCGCCGGGCTCTTCCGCGGCGAAGGAAGCCCCCTCTTCGTCGGCGGGCACCCGATGACCGGCAGCGAGCAGAGCGGCTTCGGCGCGCGCGACGGTTCGCTCTTCGAATCGGCGCTCTGGCTCCTCTGCCCTCCGCCCGGCCGCGACGTCCCCGGGCTCCTCGCCTCGGCCGTGGACGCCGTCGGCGCGCGCCGCGTCGTCCTCGACCCCTCCGAGCACGACCGCCACGTCGCCTGGGTCAGCCATCTTCCGCAGTCGGTCGCCACGGTCCTCGCGGCCGCGGTCGGCCGCCACTCCCCCGAATCGGTCGCCCTCTCCGGGCAGGGGTTCCGCGACATGACGCGCCTCGCCGAGTCCTCCTGGCCGATGTGGAGGGGGATCTTCCGCACGAACCCGAAGGCGCTGGACGAGGCGTTCGGGAAGACGCTCGGGCTGCTCGGGGAATTCCGCGAAGCCGTCGCCTCGGGCGATTTCGACGCGCTCGAGAAGCTCTTCGGGGAGGGGCGCGGCCTCCGCACCTCCGTTCCGAAGCGCAACAAGGGCTTCGCCAACGCGCTCGTGGACCTGGCCGTGGACGTCACGGACCGCCCCGGAGCCCTGCTCGGCATCGTCCGCCCGCTGACCGAGGCGGGGATCGACATCCGAGACGTCGCGCTCCTCAAGGTCCGCGAAGGGGTCGGCGGGCACTTCCGCATCTCCTTCCGCAGCACGCAGGAGGCCCTGCGCGCGCAGGAGATCCTGGCGAAGAACGGTTTCGACGCGAGGCCCCCGGCGTGATCGTCAGGCGTCTCAAGTCCGTCCGCGGGCGCATCGCCCTCCCGCCCGACCGCCTGCAGGCGGCCATGTCGGCGATCCTGGCCGCGCTCGCCGAAGGACGGAGCACGATCTCGCCCTGGCCCGGCCACGGCGACTTCGTCCGCGCGCTCAAGTGGCTCGAGCTCGCCAAGGTCCCCTTCCTGCTCGTCGACGACAAGCTCTCGGTCGACGGCCGCGGGATCTTCGTCCCGGCCTCCCCCGACGACGCGGTCCCCGTCGGCACCTCGGCCGAGGCGAACCTCCTCTGCGCCGCCTGGTTCACCGCGCTTCCCGGGCGTGCGGTCCGCTTCCGCGGAAGGGCGGTCCGCCTGCGCCGCCTCCAGTCCGAGCTGGAGGCGCTCGGCGGGCTGGAATGCTCCGCCGACGGCGACGACCTCCTCGTCGAGCGGACGCAGGAGGCCGGCGACCTGGACGAGACGTTCGAGCGCTGCGCCCCCGCGGGCCGCTCCGCGCGCTTCCTCGTCGCCATGCTCAACTGCAGGAAGGCCTCGCGGCGCGAGCCCGTCGCCTCGCAGGAGACCTTCTTCAACGCCCTCAGGACCTTCGGCGCGCCGCTGGAGACCTCCGTCGTCGGCACCCAGACGCTCACCGACCTCCAGCGCCGCGCGATGCGCCGCGGGAAGTTCCGCCCCGAGCGCCACGTCACCTGGACGCTGCCCGCCGAAGTCCGGCTCCGGCCCGCCGAAGTCGAGCTCTTCGCCGACCCGTCGCTCGCGGCCTTCCTCGTCCTCCTCGCCTCGCTGCTGCCCGTCAGCGAGATCGAGATCGAGCAGGTCGCCCTCACCCCCTCGCGCTGCGGGATCTTCGCCGCGCTCTCCCGCTACGGCGCGGCGCTCAGGCGGACGCGCGAGCGCGAGCGCTGCAACGAGTCCGGCGCCACCGTCGCCGTCTCCACCGCGCGCCGGTTCGACTGCGGCAAGTCCGGAAGCGTCCGCTTCGCCGCGGACCAGACCGCGTGCGTCGGCGAGGACCTTCCTCTCCTGATGGCCGCGGCCGCCTTCGTGGACGGCGAATCGGTCTTCCGCACGGGCGGATGGCGGGAACGGAACGACGAGCGCCGCTCCCTGCTTCTGGAGAACCTGCGCGCCTGCTCGGCCGACGTCGGCGAGTTCGACGGCGGGATCGTGGTCCGCGGGCGCGAGGCGCCCGACCCCGGCTCCTTCTCCTCGGACGGCGACGCGCCCGGCGCGCTGGCCTGCGCGGCGATCGCCTGCATGACCGCCGGCCAGAGCGACCTGGACGACCGGACGCTCGACGCGCTCGAGGAGCTTTGGCCCGGATGGCATTCGACGCTGGAGGGAACGAACGATGGCTGAACGCGAAGGGAAAGGCGCGCGGATCTCGCGCGTCGCCGTCCTGGTCTTCTCCGCGCGGCCCGGGAGCGAGGAGCTTCTCGGGACGATCGCGCGCGCGCTCCCCGGCGACCGGGAGCTGTTCCTGAACGACGACTGCCCCGTCCCCGCGCCCGAAAGGTTCCGGCGCGCCCCGGCCGAGGAGCTCGCGAAGTGCGACCTCCTCGTCCCGCTCGGCGGCGACGGCACCGCGCTCAGCGCCGCGCGCATCGCCGGCAAGTCCGAGACCCCGATCCTCGCGGTCAACCTCGGCCGCACCGGCTTCCTCACCGACTGCACGCCCGAGCGGCTTCCCTCGTTCCTCGCCTCCCTGGCCGACGGCGGGTTCGAGACCCGCGACCGCGCCATGCTGGACGTCGTCCAGGTCCGCGGCGGGAAGGAGATCCTGCACCGGTTCGCGCTCAACGAGGTCCAGGTCCTGCCCGCGTGCTCCGGAACGCGCCCCGGGCGGCTCGTCGACCTCCACGTGGAGCTCGACGGCCGCTACCTCACCGACTACCACGCCGACTTCCTGCTCGTCTGCACCCCCACGGGCTCCACGGGCTACAACCTCTCCTCCGGCGGCCCGGTCGTCCATCCCGAGGCGCACTGCGTCGTCGTGCAGGCGGTCAACTCGCCCGCGCTCTCGGTCCGGCCGCTGATCGTGGACGAGAAGTCCGAGATCCTGATCCGGAGCAACGAGCGCGGAAGCTACGACGTCGTCATCGACGGGCGCCAGCACGTGACCGCGGAGGAGGGCGACGCGTTCCGCATCCGCCTCTCGCGGACCCGCGCGAAGTTCGTCAAGATCGACGACTACACGTTCGTGGACGCCCTGCGCGACAAGCTGGGCTGGAGCGGGCACTACCTTCCGAGGAAGGGGTCCGAATGCTGAAGGAACTGCGGATCCGCAACCTGGTCCTCATCGAGAGCCTCGAACTGGAGCTGGAGGGCGGACTGACCGTCCTGACCGGCGAGACCGGCGCGGGCAAGTCCGTCTTCCTCGCGGCGCTCCGCCTGCTCGGCGGGGAGAAGGGCCGGAAGGAGCAGGTCCGCCTGGGCGCGGACGAGGCGAAGGTCGAGGGCGTCTTCTCCCTCGAGGGCGCGGACCGCGCGAAGGCCGTCCTGGAGCGCGAGGAGATCGACGACCTCGGCGGCGAGCTGGTCGTCGAGCGGACGCTCTCGGCCTCGGGCAAGAGCCGCGCCCGCGTCAACGGGACCGTCGTCCCGCTCTCCGTCCTGCAGGAGATCGGGCAGTCGCTGCTGCAGCTCCACGGCCAGAGCGACCAGCTCCTGCTGAAGGACCGCGCGACCCACGCGGAGCTCCTCGACCTCTACGGGCACGACCGCGCGCAGCTCGAAAACTGGAAAAGCGCGCTGGCGAAGTGCCGCGGGGTCCGCGCGCGCCTCGACGCGCTGCGCAAGAGGCAGGAGGAGCTCTCCGCGCAGGAGGACTGGCTCCGGTTCCAGAGCTCCGAGCTCGAGAAGGCCGCCCTCTCCGACCCCGGGGAGGAGGAGGAGCTCGTCGCGAAGCTCGCGGGCGCCTCGGAGCGCGACGGCGTCCGGCAGGCCGCCGAGAGCGCGCTCGAGATCCTGCGCCGCGGCGAGAACGGCCTCTCCGGCGAGCTCCGCCAGCTCGAACGCCAGCTCGAACGGCTCTCCTCGCAGCCCGCGCTGAAGAACGCAGCGGGCTCCGTCGCCGACGCGCGGATCCTCGTGCAGGAGCTGGAGTCCTCGCTCGAACGGCTGGAGTCCGGGAGCGAGGAGCTCTCCGAGGAGGAGATCGACCGCCTGAACGCCCGGCTCGCCCTGCTCCAGCGCCTGCAGCGCAAGCACCGGACCGACCTCGCCGGGCTCATCGCGCTCCGCGACCGGCTGAAGTCCGAGCTCGCCTCCCTCGGGAACTTCGAGACCGACCTGGCCGACCTCCGGAACGAGTGCGCGGACGCGGCGCGGGAACTCCGCGCGGCGGAAGCGGAGCTTCACGCCGCGCGGGCGCGCGCCGCCGGGGAACTCCGGAGCCGCGTCGAATCCGAGCTCGCGAAGCTCGGCATGGGCGGCGCGCGGTTCGCGACCCGGTTCGCGGAACTCCCGTCCGGGACGGACGCGGACCCGCTTTCGGAACCGCTCCGCGACTCCGTGGACGACCCCGAGTTCTACGTCGCCGTCAACCCCGGCGAGGGCGAGCGCCCGCTGCGCAGCACGCTTTCGGGCGGCGAGCTCTCCCGCACGATGCTCGCGCTCAAGACCGTCCTGGCCGACGTGGACACCACCCCCCTGCTCGTCTTCGACGAAGTGGACGCGGGCATCTCGGGCGAGACCGGGAACCGCATCGGGGAGGCGCTGGCCGCCCTGAGCGCGGACCGCCAGGTGGTCACCGTGACCCACCTGCACCAGGTGGCGGCCCGCGCGGGCACGCACCTCCTCGCGACCAAGAGCGTCGAGGGGGACCGGACCCGGACCGCGATCCGCGCGCTGGACGAGGAGGGCCGCGTCTCCGAGCTCGCGCGCATGCTCGGCGCGCCCGAGAACCCCGAGGCGCTCTCCCACGCCCGCGCGCTGCGGGCCGAATCCGCCTCCCGCGCGGCGGGATAAGCTAGATTATCGCAAATGCTGGAACTCCTGCCGCGCGTCATCCGTATCATCTGCCTCGTGCTCACCCTCGTCTTCATGGCGCAGGGGCTGCGCTGGCCCGCGTTCGCCGCGACCGCCTGCCTCCTTTTGGCGAACTTCTGGCACAACAACCGGATCCGCTCCACGCGCGAGGAGCAGTGGCCGCGCACCGCCATCTGGTCGCGCACGATCTACACCGCGCTGCTGGCGGGCGTCTTCGGCGTGCTCCTCTTCGAGGACCTCCTCACGCCCGACCCGCTCTTCCAGTTCCCGAAGCTCCTGGCCGCCTGCTGGATCCTCCTGCTGGTCCAGCTGGTCGCCTACCCGCTCTACGCCTTCTCCGCGCTGCGCTCCGGCGCCGACCTCGGCGGCCCGCCCTTCTGGAGCCGCGCCGCCCGCATCGCGCTGACCGTCGCCGCCATGCTCTTCATCCTGAAGATCGACCACTTCCGCGAGATCTCCGTGGGCGCCGGGCTCCTCCTCATGCTGGCCAGCGGCGCGATCTTCCTCTACCGCTACTACCGCGAGCCCGAGCACCGCAAGCCGCTGACGCTCGCCTCGCAGCTCACCGTCAGCCGCATCGTCCTCACGCCGGTCTTCATCCTCGTCTTCTTCTACGACAACAACCTCGACTACTCCGACAACAACCTGGTCTTCAAGGCGCTCTCGCTGGTCATGGTGGTCGGATTCATGGTGACCGACTTCCTCGACGGCTACTTCGCGCGGAAGTACAACCAGGTCAGCACGCTCGGGAAGTACCTCGACCCGTTCTCCGACAAGATCTCGAACATGTCGATCTTCCTCTGCTTCCTCGCGTCGGGCTACGCGAACATCTGGATGGTCGCGCTGATCTACTTCCGCGAGGCCTCGGTCGAGACGCTCCGCACGCTGGCCGCGTCGCAGGGGATGACCATCGCCGCGCGCCGCAGCGGCAAGTGGAAGACCGCGATCCAGATGTCGGTGATCCTGCTGATCCTGATCGGGGCCCTCGACCCGGTCCAGGCGATTCCCGGGGTCGCGGAGGTCTGGGAGACCTTCCCGCAGACGCTGATGGGGATCGCGACCGTCGTGACGCTGCTCTCCGGCGCCGACTACTTCGTCGCCAGCCGCGACGTGCTCAAGCGCTATCTCTGAACGCCCTGCAGAAGGGTCTTCTCGCGGCGGCGCAGCTCGCTGTAGAGCTCCACGAAGTCGCCGACCCAGATCGGGTCCGTCGCCTTGATCTCGCCGATGGCGTCGGCGAAGGTGCGGTGGCGGTTGTAGGGACCGACCGCGCCGTCCGCGCCCGTGCCGGCGAGGAACCTGTCCAGCGACTCCGAGCCGGAGAGGGACTTGAACGACGAAAAGCAGCGCGCGATCACGCGCAGGCGCAGCGCGCGCAGGGACTCCGCGACCTGGTCCTTCGGGGCGCCCGACTCCAGCCGCGCGCCGATCGTCTCGAGCGTGGAGAGGAAGCGCCGGCGCTCCTCGCGCGGGAAGAGGCGCGCGAACCGCTCCAGGCGCCCGCGCAGCTCCGCGATCTCGCGCCGGAGGTAGCCGTCGCCCCAGGCCGACGCGAAGCGCCTGCGGTCGGGCTCCTGGCTGGCGCGGTTCCGGGCGTCGCGCGCGGCGTTCTCCTTCTGGCGCTCCATCCAGGCCATCAGGCGGTCCTCCAGGACGTCGAGCGTCGCGTCGTCCCCGACCGCCTCCAGCTCCTCGGCGCGGTCGATCAGCGCCTCGGCGTAGCGCACGCGCGTCCACGGCACGCTGTACTCGCGGTGGAAGATGTCCAGCGCGACGCGCCACTGGGCGGTCCGGAAGACCTTCACCTCGCCGCCTCCGCGAAGCGGTTCAGGCGGACGATCTCCACGCGGCGGTTCTGGCCGCGCAGCTCCTCGGTGGCGTTGGAGACCTTGGGCTGGAACTCGCCGAATCCGGCGGAGAAGACGCGCGCGGGCGGGAAGCCGTTCTCCAGGAGGACGTCGGCCACGTTGCGGGCGCGCATCTGCGAGAGGTCCCAGTTCGACTTGAAGTACTCGGAGTGGATCGGGATCGAGTCGGTGTGGCCCGCGACCATCACGATGAAGGTCGTGTCGTTCTTCGCCACCTCGCCCAGGGCGCGCGCGACGCTCTCGAGGAGCTCGCGCCCCTGCCCGGTCACGCGCGAATGGCCCGACGCGAAGAGCAGGCTCGTCTGGATGTCGATCTTGCCGTCGTCGGCCAGCGCGATCTGCCCCTTCTCGATCGGGATCTTCAGCTGCTCGCCGAGCATGGTCTGGTAGCTGCGGAGCTTGCGCTGGGCGCTGCGCTGCGCGTCCACGCAGGCCTGGTACTCCTGCTCCTTGCGCGTGAAGGCCTCGTTGCGCTCCACGAGGTCGCGCTCCGACTCCTCCTTCAGCAGCCAGACGGCGACGAACGTGAAGACGAAGAGCGTGAAGAGGCCCACCATCAGGTCGGTGAAGACCACCCAGACGCTCGACTCCTGCGGTTTCCGGATGAAGATCGACATGGATCAGCCGCCCGCTTCCGGCTTGCCGCCGTTCTGCCCCGCCTTCGCCTGGCGCAGCACCTCGAGGAGGATCTCCTGGGTCTGCACGCTCGATTCCTGCAGCGTTTCGGCGGCGCGTTCCTGGAAGGCCTCGAGCGCGGCCTCCAGGCGGTTGAAGTAGTTGTCGAGCGCGCCGTCCTCCTCCTGCCTGCGGCGGAGGCCTTCGAGCAGCTCCTCCATCCCCTTGGAGAACATCTCCAGGCCGGACTGGAACTCGATCTGGTTGCTCTTGACGAGGGCGAGGGACTGCGCGAGCCCTTCCGCGGCCGCGGCCAG
>JAGCEZ010000014.1 GCA_017650365.1 Fibrobacterales bacterium
CGCGCTCGTTCCCGTCGCCGCCGTTCCGGGCGACTCGCTCTCCCCCGCGGCGCCCGACTCCGCGTCCGCGCCCGCCGACTCGGCGGATCCCGCCGAAACGCAGCGCGAGCTCAGCCGTCTCGCGCAGTCCGCGGCCAAGTCCTCCTCCGCCGACACCCTCTACCGGCTCGACTTCCAGGTCGCCGTCGGCGCGCTCTTCCTCGACTTCGGCGTCCGCGACCGCCTCAACTCCCAGCTCTCCGCCTTCCTCGCCGAGGAGAAGAAGGCGGCCGCCACGCGCGCCGACTCCGCCGCCCTCTCCGTCGTCCGGTTCCAGAACGTGGACCTGACCGTCCCGGTCAACCTCGGCGTGCGCTGGAGCCCGCATCCCGCCTTCTCCCTCGCCGCGGGCGGACAGTGGACCGACCACAGCCAGGACGCCCTCCTCCTCAAGCGCGAAGGCTACTCCAGCTACCGCTACAACGTCCAGATCTGGGCGGCCTACGCCGAAGCGGCGATCGCGATTCCGCTCGACTTCGTCCAGCTCGACAACGGGAACGCCCTGCGCGTCGCCCTCCGGCGCTACTGGCTCCCCGCGAGCTTCCTCTCCACGGAATGGAAGGGGAAGACGCGCCGCCTCTGGGCCGACGCCGACCCGCTCGGCGCGGGCTGGGGACTCCTCCTGGGCTCCGAGTTCGGCCGCACCGGCCCCCTCCGCATGGAGTTCAACCTCCAGTGGCGCTCCATCCGCGCCGAGACCCCGCAGCGCTGGGCGGTCCTCCTCCCCGACGCGGACAAGACCTCCCGCGCCAAGGCGGCGAAATGGGACCTGGGCGGCTTCGGAATCGAATGCGTCTTCTCCTGGGGCACGTTCGCGAAAATCGCCGAAAAGGGCGAAAAAAGCGCAAAAACGACGGAAAACGCCACGGCCCGGGAGGGCGCGGATTTCTAGATTTTCCCCACGGTCCGAACACCAACGAAGGTCGATATGTCCTACCTCAAATTCCCCACCCAAGTTCCCATCGAAGGCGTCCCCCTCTTCTCGCAGGGCAAGGTCCGCGAGATGTACGACCTCGGCGAATACTTCCTGATGGTCGCCTCCGACCGCATCAGCGCGTTCGACGTCGTGCTCCCCACCCGTCTGCCGGGCAAGGGCAAGATCCTGAACCAGCTCTCCGTCTTCTGGTTCAAGGAACTGGGCATCCCCAGCCACTTCGTCACCGACGTCCCCGAGGAATACCCCGCCGTCCTGCGCCCCTGGGCCGACGAGCTCCGCGGCCGCTCGATGCTGGTGCGCAAGGCCCGCCGCTTCGACGTGGAATGCGTGGCGCGCGGCTACCTGGTCGGCTCCGGCTGGAAGGACTACCGGAAGACCGGCGCCGTCTGCGGCCACAAGCTGCCCGAAAACCTCAAGCTCTGCTGCAAGCTCGACCCGCCGCTCTTCACCCCCGCCGCCAAGAACGACGTCGGCCACGACGAGAACATCGACCTCGAGCGGATGGCCGGCATGGTCGGCAGGCGGACCGCCGAAGAGCTCCGCGACAAGACCCTCGACATCTACTCGCGCGCCCGGACCTACGCCGGCGAACGCGGCATCATCCTCGCCGACACCAAGTTCGAGTTCGGCCTGATCGACGGCAAGCTCTGCCTGATCGACGAAGTCCTCACCCCCGACAGCTCGCGCTACTGGCCGGGCGACAAGTACGAGGAAGGGCGCAACCAGGAGAGCTTCGACAAGCAGTTCCTGCGCGACTGGCTCGAAACCCTCGACTGGAACAAGGAATACCCCGGGCCGGAAGTCCCCGCGGACGTCGCGAAGAAGACCCTCGACAAGTACGTCGAGATCTACACGCGCCTCGTCGGCCGCGATCCCGAGCTCTAAAGGGCAGGAGGCAAGATGTCCATCGCTTTCTTCTCCGTCGCGGACGTCCGCGGCATCGCCGAACCGGCCAAGGCCCTCTCGGCGAACGGCTGGCAGATCCAGGCCGAAGGCGAAGCGCTCAAGGCGCTGGAAAAGGCCCGCGTGGCCGTCGCCAAGGCGACCCTCGCGCAGGGCTCCAAGGCCGACCTCCTCTTCCTCAACCTCCCGCTGAAGGGGCTGGACGAAAAGGCCGCGGCCCAGACCGCTCCCCGCGCCGCGCTGATCCGCAAGTCGGCCTGCGCCGCGAAGAAGCGCCCCGTCGTCGCCTGCGCCGACCTCTACGCCGAGGCGGCCGCCTGCGCGAAGAACGGCCCCGACGCCGAAACGGTCCGCCGCTGGTCCGTTCTCGCGGTGCGCCACCTGGCCGCCTACGACGCCGCGCTCGACGTCGCGCTCTCGCGCGAAGTGCTCGGCGAAGAGGTCCTCCACCTCGAATACACCGACGGCGCCGTCCTGCGCTACGGCGAAAACGGCCACCAGAAGGCCGTATTCTACAAGGAGAAGGGCTGGACGGAAAGCTCGCTGGCCAACGCGCGCCAGCTCCACGGCAAGGAGCTGAGCTACAACAACATCGTCGACGCCGACGCGGCGCTCGAGATGATGCGCGAATTCTCCGGCCAGCCGGCCGTCGCCATCATCAAGCACCTGAACCCCGCCGGCCTCGCCACGGGCACGACCCTCGAAGAGGCCTTCGAGGCGGCCTGGAGCGGCGACCCCGTGTCGGCCTTCGGCTCGGTCATCGCCTGCTCGCAGAAGGTGGACCTCGCCACGGCGCTGCGCCTGAAGGGCCGGTTCGTGGAAATCCTCCTGGCCCCCGGCTTCGACGCCGACGCGCTGGAGTTCCTGCGCGGCAAGAGCAAGGACATCCGCCTGCTCGAGATCGACAACGTGGAGGCCGCCCGCCCCTGCCCCGTCTACAAGCACGTGATCGGCGGGATGCTCGCGCAGGACCGCGACGTGGAGACGATCAAGGAATGGCGCTGCGTCACCAAGACCCCCTTCCCCAAGGAGAAGGAGGCGCTCGCCCGGTTCACCTGGGTGGTGACGAAGTACACCAAGTCGAACGCGATCGTGATGGGGATGGAGTACAAGCCCGGCTGCTTCAAGGTGCTGGGCCTGGGCCCCGGACAGCCCAACCGCATCGACTCCAACCTCCGCCTCTGCCAGCCCCGCGTGCGCGACAACGTCGCCCGCATGGAGCTGCCCGAGGGGACGACCCTGGCCGAATACACGCACCAGGTCTTCTCCGGGCTGGTGATGGGGTCCGACGCCTTCTTCCCCTTCTCCGACAACGTGGACGCGGCCGCCGACGCCGGCGTGAAGCTGATCGTGCAGCCCGGCGGCGCCAAGCGCGACGAAGAGGTCATCGCCCGGTGCGACGAGCTCGGCGTGGCGATGATCTTCACCGGCATGCGCCACTTCCGCCACTAGGAAAGCGATGGAACTCTCCCCCGCGCAGCAGCTCCAGCTCTTCCGAAGCAGCCGTCTGCTTCTGGAGTCGCTCAGTTCGGGCAAGGGCGCGCGCGCCAAGTCGGACGCGTGGAAGTCCTTCTCGTCCGAACTGGCCGAGTCGGGGCTGCCGCGGGGAATGGTCCTCGGGGCCGTCGCCGCGGTCAAGGCCCGCCTGGGCCGCGCGAAGGAGGGCGGGAAGGTCCCGCCGATCCGCCAGCTCCACCAGATGGAGCGGGAGATCGTCTCGACCGAGGCCTGGGGGCTCCTGCTCGAATCGGTGCGCCTCGGCCTCATCGAAGGCCGCCAGACCGACGACATCCTCGAACAGACGGCCCAGCGCAGCGCGCTCCCCGTGCAGAAGACCGGCCTGGAACAGAGCCTGGCGAAGAACTGGAGCCGGATCCTGAACGCCGAAGCGAACGGGCTTCTCCCGAGCTAGGACATGCGCACCTTCCGGACCGCGGTTCTGATCACGGCGCTCTCGCTCCCCGCCTTCGCGGCGACGGAGTTCCTCGAGGAGAGCGGCGAAGGCGTCCCGGTCGTCTCCGAATCCGCCGAGAACTCCCCCGCCGCGAACGCCTCCCCCGCTTCCGCGGCGTCCGACGTCGCTTCCTCCGCGTCCTCCGCCCCCGCCGCGGATCCCGTCTCCACGACGGCCTGCGCGACGGCGCCCGGTTCCGAGCCCTCCGCGACGGCGCTCGGCCCCTGCGCGACGGCGCCCGAAACCGCGCCCGCGGCGGCAGCCTCCGCCACCGCGAACCTGGCCGAAAGCTCCGCCTCCGCGTCCGCCGCGGTCGGCGCCACGACTTCCGCCGATTCCGCCGCCGCGCCCGGAACTCCCTCCGCGAACCCCGCGGACGGCTCCTCCGGAACGCAGGTGCCGCTCCGCACCGTCCTCCTCGTCGCGCTTCCCGCGGCGCTCCTGATCGGACTCTTCGGCTACCTCGTCGGCGCGAACGATCTGCCCTGACAGGCGTCGGACAAAAGGAAGAAGGCCCGCCGGCGGCGGGCCTTCCGATTCTTCGGCGAGTCCGGGCTAGTTCGCCTTGGTGCGCATGTAGCCGAACTTCTTGGTGATGACCACGCTGTTCTGGACGACGGCCTTGCGCCAGTGGTAGTTGGCGATGTTGCCGTTGGCCTGCATGGGGTTGCCGTTGGCGTCGAGGTCGTAGGCGCTCTTCGGCACGCCGTATTCGTCCATGACCTTGCCGGCGCAGGAGAGGAGGACGGGGTCGGACGGGTCCATCGGGCAGCTGTAGGCGTTGTCGTTGCCGAGCGGCATCACGCTGCCGTCCGCGACGCAGTCCGCGCCGTCCAGCTTGAGCTTCTGGCACATCGTCTTGGCCTCTTCCTTGAAGAAGCCGCGCATCATGTAGACGCCGGAGGCGATGTGGCGGCCCTTCTGGTCGATCGGGACGAAGTAGACCATCAGGTTGAGGACCAGCGAACCGCTCTTCGGATCCTGCGACGCGTAGTTCACGACGTCGGTTTCGGAGAGATAGCCGGAGGCGCTGGTAATGAAGTTGCCGAGGTTGTCGAAGATGTAGAGTTCGTATTCCACCGGGAAGACGCCGGCCTGCTTGTTGGCCTGGTCCCAGCTCGAGAAGCCTTCGATGCCGCCGAGGTCGACGACCAGCTCCAGGCCGATGCCGGCGGTGGTGCTCAGGACGTTGGCGATTTCGCCGGCGTTCGACGGATTGACGAGGCCGCCGTTGACGCCGCGCGTCGAGCCCTTCACCAGGCCCTGTTCGACGGCGGAGGGGTTGTTCTGGATCAGCTCGTAGCTGTCGTCGGGCAGCTTCGCCATCAGCCACATCGCGTTGGTCTTCATGTATTCGGGCATGTTCGCGATGGCGGCGACGTTGTCGGGCGTCCCGTTGTTGGCGATGTTGCCGTTGACCTTGATGTCGACGACGGGGCCGTTGACGGCGCCCTTGGAACCGCCGGCGTAGATGCCGGACTTGTGCTGGATCCCGATGTCGTTCACTTCGACGGTCGCTTCGGAGCGGCCGCGGCAGAAGCCGGAGAACTGCGCGAAGTTTTCTTCGTCGAAGGTGACGGGGATGTCGCTCAGGTTGCGGTCGTGCGCGACGAACTGGTTGAAGAAGAACATGTTGTCGCCGGAGCTGCTGGCCGGGCAGGAGATCATCTGACCGCGAATCGTGCTGTTGCAGCCGGTCGCAACGCCGGTGCTGGAGAGCGTCCCCCAGTTGGTGCCGGTGGCGGGCCAGCCGTTGCGCGCGGCGAGCACGCCCAGGAAGCCGGCCTGCTTGAAGCGGTCCCAGTTGTCCCCGCTCCAGGTGTACTGCCCGCCCCAGTTGCCGCTGCTGAAGAGCCAGTCGACGAAGGTGTCCTGCCACTGGAACGGCTGGTTGGGCATCGAACCGTTGCCGATCGGGATGCCGTAGGCGATGAGGGGAAGACCGGACCCCTGGGAGAGCGTGGCGGCCCACGTGAGCCAGTTGTCCATCTGGCGCTGGTTCCAGAAGAAGGTGCCGGTGCCGGCGCCCGGCATCGGGAAGGAGCTCTGGGCCGTGTAGTGGTTCGAGTTCTGGACCATGCCGGCGTCGTAGCCGTACTTTTCGATCGCGAAGCCGTGGGGCCAGACGTTGTCGTTCAGACGGGTGCGGGCCTCGTCGTTCCACCCGAAGAGCTCGCGGTAGAAGCGGACGTTGGCCATGGCGGAAAGCTGGATGTCCTCCGCCTGCCAGTTGACCATGCTCTTGGTGGACTTGAACTCGCGGAGGTTGTCGTTGGTCAGGTTTTCGGTGGCGCCGGAGCCGGAGCAGCCGTTGGCGTAGACGGCCCAGGTGGAGGCGTGGGCGAAGACGGTCGCGGAGGGAATGGCGTACCGGACGGCGCGGACCATGGCGCGGGCCAGGCCGGCGACGTTTTCGGGATAGAGGTCGGGATTCGAGTTCACCTCGGAGAGGATCGGCGAGTTGGCGCTTTGCAGCGCCTGCCGCAGCGGAACGGAGAATTCGAGGACCTGCGCCCAGGTCTTGCCCTGGCAATAGGGCTGGTTGCAGGCTTCGGTCTCGAAGTGGAAGCGGGCCTGGAGGATGGTGCCCCAGACGTTGGGTTCGAGGATCAGGACGGGATGGGCCGTCTTGGTGATGGCGCCGGCGATCTGGCTGAGCGAGTTGAACCAGTTGGCCAGCGTGTTCACGTTGGTCATCTTGTTCAGCATCGCGTCCTTTTCCTGCTTGGCGTCGACTTCGGCGTCTTCCACGCCGATGCCAAGAATCGACATCACGGCGCCGAGATTGACGATGCGTTCGCTCTCGTGGCCGTCCCAGCCGACGAGGTTGGGAACCGTGGCGCCGAGTTCGTTGTACGCGAGGATTGCGCTGGCCAGCGAGGCGCAGGAGAAGTCGGAGCAGCCCTGGCCCATCTGCGCGGAGACGAAGCGGTAGGGAATCTGGTTCAGGCCGATGGTGCCGTTGGTGGTCGGGAGGATGCCGTCGGCCTGGGAGCCCCAGGTGTACCCGAGGGCCATCTGGTTGTTCGGCCAGGTGGAGGGCTTGGTGATGTAGTGGGCGGCCTGCGCCGAGGCGGAAACGGCGAACAGGGCCATGCCGACGGCGGCGGTGCCCAGGGTCTTGAGAACGCGGTTCGACATAATAATCCCCTTTGAGGAGATGGTCAGTCCCTTATTTGCCCTCAAAATAACATTTTGGGCTCTCCGCCAAAGGCCGCGAGATGTAAATCATTCGAGATTTCGTTCTCGTTCCGTTCAAAAAGCGGGCCGTTTCGGCGCGAAACGCCCGTTTTCCGGACGTTCCCCTCCCGAGGACGAAGAAAAGGGCCGCGCGGGCGGCCCTTCGGGTGAGAGGAGGAAAACGGAAGTCTAGAGCTTCATGTCGGAGGTGGGGTTGGCTTCGAATCCCTCGACCTCCTCCTTGAGCTGGCAGAACCCGGTGAAGCGCCCGAAGAGCATTTCGTCGAATTCCACCTTGATGTTCTTCTGCGAGCGGTCCTTGCCGGCGAAGGTGCTGACGAACCAGCCCTTGTCGCCGTCGCTCTTGACGGGGGCCTTGGCGAAGACGTCGTATTCCATCGGCCCGTAGTGGGTGCCGTAGGCCGGCCAGCCGTCGCGGCCCACCCAGAGCCCGATGAAGCCCGCCGCCTTGAAGCGGTCCCAGTTGTCGTCGTTCCACTTGTACTTGCCCTTCCAGTTCTTGCTGGAGAAGAGCCAGTCGGCGAACGTGTCCTGGTACTGGTAGCGCTTGTTGGGGAGCGAGCCGTTGCCCACGGGCATGCGGAGCGCCAGGAGCGGCAGCTGCAGGCCCTGCGAGATCGTCCTGCTCCAGTCGAGCCACTGGTCGAACTGCGACTGGTTCCAGAAGAAGATGTCCTTGCCCGAGCCCGGCATGTTCTTGCCGTCGGCGGCGCCCGGATAGCCGGCCTTCGCGTAGCCCGCGTCGTAGGAGTACTTGTCCACGGCGATCATGTCGGGCCAGTAGGAGGAGGCGAAGAGCGGGACGCCCTGCGAGTAGTCCCAGCCGAAGATCTCGCGGAAGAAGCGGACGTTGGCCATCGCCGAGAGGCGGACGTCGGACTCGGTCCAGTTGACGAGGTTCCCCTCGCCCTGGAAGTCGAAGCCGCCCTTGAAGATCTGCTCGTTGATGTCCTCGACCGCGGAGCCGGCGGAGCAGCCGCGCGCGTAGACCGACCAGGAGTTGGCGTGGAGGGCGATCAGCGGGCTGGGCATGAAGCGGCGGATGGTGACCATCACGGCGCGCGCCCAGTCGCTCACGGTGTTGGAGTACATGTCGAGGTAGTCGAACTCGGGCCCCAGCTTCAGGTCGGCGTTGCGGACGAGCGCGGGGAACTTCAGGATCTCGCCGTAGGACTTGCCGGAGGCCGACGCGCGGTTGGCGAAGTGGAAGCGCGCCTGCAGGAGCGTGGCCCAGACGCCCGGCTCGACGACGACCACGGTGTTCATCGCGTTGGCCTCCCAGAGCGCCTCGCCCATCTTCTTGATGGCGCGGAAGTAGTCGCGGACCAGCGCGGTGTCGTTCATCGAGGCGATCAGCTTGTCGATGTTGGTCTCGGCCTTGAAGAACTGGAGGATGAAGCCGTTGGAGAGCCCGAGGCGCTGGCCGTCGTCCACGAACTTCCTGATGTCGGCCAGGCGCGCGTCGATCGACTCGTAGGCCGTGTTGACGTAGGTGTAGTGGTAGTAGCCCCTCACGCCCTTGGCCGCGGGGAGGAGCAGGCTGGCCTCGTTCTTCGCGTCGTCGGCCAGGCCGAGGACCACTTCGTTGGGCCAGCCGCTGGGCATGCGGATGCTTCGCTGCGCGCCGACCGTGGCGACGACGCCGAGCACGGCGACGCAGATCGCGATTCTGGAAAACAGTTTAGACGCCATCTTTCACCTCGTTTTCACGGCGGCCGAAAGGGGCCCGCCTACTCCTGATATACTCTTTTCAATAAGCTAAAGGAGAAAAAAATGGGATTTTTCGGATTTTTCCGGATTTCTACCTTTGGGCCATGTTCGAACAGCTCACCGACCGCCTCGAAGGCGTCCTGAAAAACCTCCGCGGCGAGGGAAAGCTCACCGAAGAGAACGTCTCCACCGCCCTCCGCGAGGTCAGAAGGGCCTTTTTGGAGGCCGACGTCAGCTTCGACGTCACCCGCGAGTTCGTGCAGGCGGTCAAGGCGAAGGCCCTCGGGGCCGACGTCCTCCAGTCCGTCTCCCCCGGGCAGATGATCGTCAAGATCATCCACGACGAGCTCGTGCAGACGATGGGGGGCGTCCAGCGCGAAATCGACCTCTCGGGCACGCCGCCCTGCGGGATCCTGATGTGCGGCCTCCAGGGCTCCGGCAAGACCACCTTCGCGGGCAAGCTGGCGCTCTGGCTGCGCTCGAAGAAGAAGCGGAAGGTGCTTCTGGTCGCGGCCGACGTCTACCGGCCCGCCGCCATCGACCAGCTGGTCACGCTCGGGAAGAGCCTGGGCGTCGAGGTCTGGCAGGAGGGCCAGGGCGACCCCGTGAGGATCTGCGAAAACGCGCTGGACCACGCGCGCAAAAACGGCTTCGACACCGTGATCTACGACACGGCGGGCCGCCTGCAGATCGACGACCAGCTGATGCAGGAGCTGGAGAGGATCCAGGCCGCGGTCAAACCCTCCGAAACGCTCTTCGTGGCCGACGCGATGATCGGGCAGGAGGCCGTGAACGTCGCGGCCGAGTTCCACCGGCGCCTGGCCTTCACGGGGGTCTGCCTCTCCAAGCTGGACGGCGACGCCCGCGGCGGCGCCGCCCTCTCCATCCGCAAGGCGACCGGAGCCCCGGTGCTCTTCGTGGGCGTGGGCGAAAAGCTGCACGAACTGGAGCCCTTCCACCCCGACCGCCTCGCGGGGCGCATCCTGGGGATGGGCGACGTGGTCTCGCTGGTCGAGAAGGCGCAGGAGGTGGTGGACGCGAAGGAGGCGAAGAGCCTCACGCGCAAGCTCCTCAACAACACCTTCGACCTGGAGGACTTCCTCGGGCAGCTGCGCGCGGTGAAGAAGATGGGCCCGCTGAAGAGCGTGCTCGGCATGCTCCCGGGCATGGGCCAGCTCTCCGACATGGTGGACGAGAAGCAGATCAACCGCGTGGAGGCGATCATCTCGTCGATGACGCCGAAGGAACGCCGCGAACCCCGGATCCTGAACGGATCGCGCCGCAAGCGCATCGCGCTCGGCTCGGGGACCACCGCGCAGCAGGTCAACCAGGTGCTCGCCCAGTTCGAGCAGATGAAGAAGATGACCAGGCAGCTGAGCGCCATGGCGACCCGGATGAAGGGCAGGAAGGGCCCGATGTTCCGCCGCTGACGCCGGCGCGGGCTCGTCCATGGGCGCGAACGGCTTCATCCCGGAGGACCTTGCGGACGCGGAGGACTGGCGCGCCCAGCTCCGGAACTCGATCCGCGACGTGGAGGCGCTGAAGGCGCGCTTCCCCGGACTCCCCGACCCGGAGGGAATCGCCCGCGCGGCGGCGAGGTTCCCCTTCTCCGTCACGCCCTACTACGCGAGCCTGGTCGAGAAGCCCTCGTTCGACGACCCGATCTTCCGGATGTCGGTCCCCTCGCCCGAGGAGCTGGACGACCCGCCCTTCCTGCTCGAGGACCCGATCGGCGAGAACCGCCACATGGTCGCGCCCGGGCTGGTGCACCGCTACCCCGACCGCGCGATGCTCATTTCGACGTCGTTCTGCGCGGTCTACTGCCGGCACTGCACGCGGAAGCGGATCACGGGCGCGAAGCGCGGCGCGATCTCCGAAGCCCGCCTGGACGAGGCGGCCGCCTACCTGAAGGCGCATCCCGAGGTGAAGGACGTGCTGGTCTCGGGCGGCGACCCGCTCCTGCTCCCCACTCCCCTGCTGGAACGGATTGTCCGGAAGATCCGCGAGGTTCCCTCGGTCGAGGTGATCCGGATCTGCACGCGCGCGCCGGTCACGCTCCCGATGCGCATCGACGACGAACTGCTCGCGATGCTGCGGAGGCACGGCCCGATCTGGATGAACACCCACTTCAACCACCCGCGCGAGCTGACGCCGCGCGCGGTCGCCGCGGCGGGCGCGGTCGTGGACGCGGGGATCCCGCTCTGCAACCAGAGCGTGCTGCTCCGCGGCGTGAACGACGACCCGCTGGTCATGGAGGAGCTCGTGCGCGGGCTCCTGCGGGCGCGGATCAAGCCCTACTACCTCTTCCAGTGCGACCTGGTCCGGGGCATCGAGCACTTCCGCACGCCGATTTCGAAGGGGCTCGAGATCATGGAGCACCTCCGCGGGCGCGTGAGCGGCCTGGCGATTCCCTGCTACGCGTTCGACGTGCCCGGTGGCGAGGGCAAGGTGCCGCTCCTGCCCGAATACATCGTCTCGAAGAGCGAGACGCACACGGTGCTGCGCACCTGGCGCGGACTCTTCTTCGACCATCCCGAACCGCGGCCCGCCGGCGCCGCGCCGGAAGCCCCCGCCGGAACCTCGTGGAACGACGACTTCTGCGCCCGGGCGATCACGGACCGTCGCACCTCCGACCGCGACTTCGGGGAGTGGCTGGAGGAGATTCCGGAAGTCTAGGCGCCGCGCGCCGTTTCCGGAACGTCAGTAGAGGAATTCGAAATCCTTGACGACGAGACGGGCGCCCTTGGTCCCCTCGAAATGGTCGCCGCGGCGGCTGGAGGCGAAGACGACGTTGACGTGCGTGACCGGTTCGCCGGCGGCGCCCTGTTCGACCCCGTCGGGCAGCGGGTCGGCCCCCTTGTGGAGCCGGCCGTAGACGAAATAGAGCTCCACCGTGCGCAGTCCGTTGGAGTCGCGCGCGGAGATGGAGCGCACCCCCTCGCGCGTCATGTCGGAGTCGTTCGGCGAGCTGTACCAGGCCGTCGCGACGTAGCGCCGCGAGCCGCCGGAGCGGTTTTCCAGCGTGGCCATCACCGTGCAGGAGTCCCCCAGCCCCTCGTAGGCCATCTTCACGCGGATTCCCTTCGGCCGCGCGGTGAACGGCGTCCCCCAGTCGATCAGCTTCTTGCCGTCGTCGGTGAAGCCCAGCAGCTGCGCGAGCGAGAGTTCGCGCTGGATGCGCCCGGTGAAGAGGTTGCCGCTGGCGATTACCCCGACCACGCGCCGCGTGACGAGCTCCGCCGCGACGGAACCGTCCTTGAGGACGACCGGTTTCGTGGGCCAGTTCTTCGACCCCGAAGCCGAGAAGGCGGGATTCCCGTTGTCCCAGACGGTCTGTCCCGAGTCTCCGGCCATGGCGTCGCACTGCACGTGCCCGAAGGTGGCGAAGCCGCGGACCTGCTCGGAATGCCATCTGGAGAAGTCGGAGCCCGGCAGCTGCGGGCCCAGGTTCGTGAGGAAGAGCGGCTGCGCCGCGAGCGGAACGGCCAGCGCGAAGAGAAGCAGGGCGGAGAGGACTCCCCTACGCACGGGGCCTCCCGGGCTTCAGCCCGCGGTACACCTCGATCATCCGCTCCACCGAACGCGTCACGCGGTACCGTTCGCCCTCCTCGGCGTAGCGCGGAGCCATCGCGGCCCGTTCCTCCGGATGCTCGATCCACCAGTCGATCTTCGCGGCGAGGTCCGCGGGGTCGCCGTGGCGGAAGAGCGAGCGGTCATCGAGCGCGAACTGCGGCGTGGCGCTCTTGGGCGAATCGGAGATGACCGGCACGAGGCCGCAGCTGAAGGCCTCCATGCAGGAGATGGCCTCGATCTCGACGTCGGAGGCGTGCACGTAGAGGTCCGTGGAGGCGATCAGCTTCAGAAGCTCTTCCGTGGAATAGAAGCCGAAGGTGGCGGGGACGGGCAGCGCCTCGGCCATCTTCCTGTATTTCGCGGCGCTGGGGCCCTGCCCGGCGAAGTGGAGCTCGATTTCGTCCCGGTGCTTCGAGAGGAGCGCGGCGCGGATCACCAGGTCCTGGCGCTTCTCCGGGCTCAGGCGCCCGATCATCAGGATGCGGAACCGTTCGTGCGGAATCCTCTCCATCGGGCGGAAGATCTCGTCCACGCCGTTGCTGATCACGTGGAGATCGGCCTTGTAGCCGTTCCTGCGCAGTTCGCCCGCGATGAAGGCGCTCGGGCAGTGGATGTCGGCGAAGCGTCCGAAGAAGTAGCGGCGCAGGAATCCGTAGAAGAAGCGCGCGACGCAATCGAAGCGGCCCAGCCCGATGTTGTAGGAGATGTTCTCGGCCTGGATGTGGAACGCCGCCAGGCAGGGAATCCCCCTGGCGCGGGCCGCCTTCTCCACGACGCGGGCCAGCGGAAAAGGCATGTAGAAGTGGACCACGTCCACGCCGTCGAGGAAGGCCTCGATCGTCTTCGCGTCGGGCTTCGCGAAGGTAATGTGCTGCTTGTCGGCGAAGTAGGTGACCAGCGGGATCCAGGCGCGTTGGAGAACGTACTTGTCGGGGCCGGGCGCGCCGGCGGTCAGCACGCGGACGACGTGTCCCTGCGCGCGGAGATGCTCCACGAACCGTCTCGCGGAGCAGGTGGTGCCGTTGTTGAGATCGTCGAAGCTGTCGACGACGAATCCGATGACCATGACGCAGTCAAACTACAAAACGCACGGTCCGCGAACCACCCCCGGCGCCTACGCGCCGAGGAGTTCGCCGCGCAGGACGAGCGCGCGGCAGCGGCCCTTGAGCGTCTGCCCCATGAGCGGCGAGTTGGAGACCGCGCCGGCGAAGTCGGAGGAGGAGACGATCAGCGTGGCGTCGGGATCCCAGAGCATCCATTCGCCGGCGGCGTCGGCGGGGCCGAGGCCGAGGACGCGGCGCGGGCCCGCGGAGAAGAGCTCGACCGCGCGGGCCAGCGTCTCTTCCGAGGCCCCGCCGAGGACTTCGAGCAGGAGCGGGAACGCGGTCTCCAGTCCGACGGAACCGGGCTCCGTGGCGGAGAAGTGGTCGGTCTTGCGCTCGGGGAGCACCGGGATGTGCTGCGCGGCAACGGCGTCCACCGCGCCCGCGCGGACCAGTTCGGCCATCTTCGCGCGGCGCGCGGCCGAGCGGAGCGGAGGCACGAGGTGCAGCGAGGCGTCGAGCCCGACGAGGTCCTCTTCGTCGAAGGCGAGGTCCATCAGCGGGACGTCGCAGGTGACGTCCACGCCCTCGGCCTTCGCCTTCGCGATCATCTCGACCGAGGAGGGCAGGGTGACGTGCTTGACGTGCACCGGGGCGCCGACGGCGCGGGCCACCTCGATGATGCGGAAGACGGAGATGGTCTCGGCGAACTCGGGGCGGCCGGGCAGGCCGTAGAGGTCGGCGACGTGGCCCGCGGGGACCGAGACCCCGGAGGACCAGGCCCGTTCCGTCGGGAAGAGGTGGACGCGGCAGGGGCACTGCTTCGCGTAGGTGAGCGCCAGCTCGAGGTAGCGCGTGGTCGGGAGCCCCTTCAGGCCGTTGCTGAAGGCCGTGGCGCCCGCGTGGACCATCTCCACCATCTCGGGCAGGAGCTCGCCCTTGAGGTCCGCAGAGATCGCCGCGGCGATGCGCATGTCCACGGGGAGGTTCTCGACCTGCCGGCGGACCAGCTCGACCACGGAGGGGTTGTCGATGACCGGGTGCTCCTCGGGCGTGAGGAGCGCGCAGGAGAAGCCGCCGCGCAGCATCGCCTCGAAGCCGGAGGCGAAGGTGTAGATGTGCTCCAGGCCGGGCTGGCGGAAGTCGGCGTGGAGCTCGGCCAGCGCGGGCAGGAGGTACTGGCCGGCGGCCTCGACGGGCTCGATCCCCTCGGGCGCGGCGGCGGGGAACTCCGTCCCGTTTTCGGTCAGGAGGGTCCATTCGCGCGGGACGAACCTGCCGTTTTCCCAGACTTTGGCGTCGTGCAGCAGGGTTTTCATTTGCCGATCCCTCCCGCGAGAAGGTAGAGGGCCGCCATGCGCACGGCCACGCCGTTGGTCACCTGGTCGAGGATCACGCTCTGTTCGGAGTCGGCGACCTCGGAGTCGAGCTCGATGTTGCGGTTGACCGGGCCGGGGTGCATCACCATGGCCGAGGGGTTCCAGGCGTCGAGCCGTTCGCGCGTGATGCCGTAGCAGGCGCGGTATTCGCGCTCGCTGGCGAGGTAGCCGTCGTTCTGGCGCTCGCGCTGCACGCGCAGGGCCATCACCACGTCCGCGCCGCGGACCGCCTGCTCGAGGTTCGGGGCGATCTCCACGCCGAGGTCCGACATGTCGCCGGGCATGAGCGTGGGCGGGCCGCAGAAGACCACGTCGGCGCCGAGGGTCTTCAGCCCCCAGGCGTTGGAGCGGGCCACGCGGCTGAACCGGATGTCGCCCACGATGGCGACGCGCAGCCCCTTGATCTCGCCGAAGCGCTGGCGCATGGTGAACATGTCGAGGAGCGCCTGCGTGGGGTGCTCGTGCGCGCCGTCGCCCGCGTTGAGGACGATGGCGTGGGTGTTCTTCGCGAGGAAGGCGGGGACGCCCGCGCCCGAGTGGCGGACCACCACGAGGTCGATCTTCATCGACTCGATGTTGTGGACCGTGTCGAGCAGCGTCTCGCCCTTGGAGATGGAGCTGCCCGAGGAGGTGAAGTTGATCAGGTCGGCGCTCAGCCGCTTCTCCGCGAGCTCGAAGGAGATGCGGGTGCGCGTGCTGTTCTCGAAGAAGAGGTTGACGATGGTCGTGCCCCGGAGCGAGGGGACCTTCTTCACGGGGCGGTCGAGCAGTTCGCGGAACGACTTCGCCGTGTCGAGGATCGCGTAGATCTCCTCTTCGGGAACGCCTTGCAGGCCGAGCAGGTGCTTCATTTCGTCTCCTCCTCGAAGAGGCGGACCACGTCTTCGCCGTCGGTCTCCTCCAGGCTCACGCGGACTTCGCCGGAGATGCGCCCCTGGAGGGTGAGCCCGGAGAGGTCGGGCACGATCGGCATCTCGCGCCCGGGGCGCGAGACCAGGACCCAGAACTTGACGAACGCCGGGCGCCCGAGGTCGGAGAGGGCGGTCAGCGCGGCGCGGGCGCTGCGGCCCGTGTGCATCACGTCGTCCACGAGGATCACCCCCGCGCCGTCGAGGTCCTGGAGGGCGGGAAGGCCGTCCGCGGGCATCTTGATCTCGGAGCGGACGTGGATGTCGTCGCGGTAGAAGGAGGGGTCGAGGGAGCCGGGCTGCGCGGGGACGCCCATTTCGTTCAGCTTCGCGGCCAGCCGTTCGGCCAGGGGGATGCCCCGGGTCGCCAGGCCGATCACGCGGAGGGGGCGGTCCGATCCGCATGACGCGAAACGAGCCGCGGCCTCGGCCACGGCTTCGGAAATGGCCCGCTTCCCCATCAGCTGGACGGCTGCGCCCTGTCCGTCGTTCGGAAGTCGGTCGTTGTTGTTCATCGTTCCAAAAGATAGTCGCTGTTCGCTCTTTGTCCGGGTTCCGAAACGGAAAAAGGGAGGCCGGAGCCTCCCTTCGCCTCTACCATTCGAAGTCCTCGGGGTCGCCCACGCGGATGGTCTTGCTCTGGCACTCCTGGGCGTTCAGCACGGGCAGTCCGTCGGACTGGCGCGGTTCGCAGCACCAGCGCGGCACGATGGGGGCCGCGTCGCCCGAACGCTTGCCGTCGCGGCGGATGCCCCATTCGTCGAACGGGCAGCACTTCACGGGCGGGGGCTTGGCGCCGGAGAGCGTGAAATAGACCTGCGGGATGGTGCACTCGGAGAGGACCGAGCGGAGCGACGGGCGGACCACGCCGTCGGTGAAGTGGAGCAGCGGGACGATGCCCAGGCCGAAGACCGCGACGGCGATGCCCAGAAGCCCCAGCTTGGGCAGATTGAGCTGTTTCCGCGACAGGGAGGAGATCAGGAAGGTGAAGAGGCAGAAGAGGACGAAGATCGCGCTGGCCGCCGTGACCCCGAGAACCAGCCAGCCGTAGAAGATGGCCACCTGGTCGTGGTATTTCGTCAGGGCGAACCAGGAGCCCCCCGCGAAAATCGCGAGGAATATCAGATAATGGACGACGGTGGCCAGCCTGGACTGGGGCTTCTTCTGCTCGTCCCATTGGTTTCTTCGAGACATTTCGGCTCCCGCTTTGTTAGTTTTTCCTCCGCAAAGGATAGTTTTCCGCTGACGCAACACCAAGTCCAAGAGGAGTTTTCCCGATGAAAAAGTCCCTGATCGCCCTCGTCTCCCTCTGCGGCCTCGCACTCGTGGGATGCGCCAAGGGCTCCATCGAAGGCACCGTCGTCGACATCTTCACCGGCAAGCCCGTCGAAGGCGCCAAGGTCCAGCTGAAGGGCACCACGCTCCAGCCGATCACCGTCGACGCCACCGGCGCGTTCAGCTTCCCCGAGCTGAAGATCCAGAAGTACGACATCGTCGTCGGCAAGCAGGACTGGTCCAAGTCCAACGGCGAAATCGTCCTCACCAAGGAGAACGCCGACCAGAAGACCACGATCTACATCTTCAACCGCAAGAACATCGACGGCGGCCTCTTCCTCCCCTCCGACTCCGGCGCGGTCCGCATCCCCAACAGCTGGGTCGGCTTCGAAGTGGAATGCGGCAACGGCACGCTCGCCTACGCCCCCACGATGAAGATCAAGCGCGGCAAGGAGACCAAGACCAGCGACATGCCCGCGCCGATGGTCCAGCCCCTGAACAACACCTACTACCTCTACGACCGCAGCGGCTCCAGCGCGATCCCCGAACTGCGCGTGGCCCCCGTCAAGAAGGTCGCCGCCTCCGAAGTGCCCGCCTGCGCCGCGAAGAACAAGGATTCCAAGGAATTCTACGTGGCCGACATGAACGCCGCCGCGACCAGCGCCACGACCTACAAGAGCACCGGCCTCTACGAAGCCTCGCCCTCGCTGGTCCCCGGCCTGCAGGTCCTCTACTTCTACCAGAACGGCAAGCCCCTCAAGGGCTACCTGTTCGACGTGAAGTAGTCCGGGAACGTCCTTCCGGAAAGGGGCTCCGCCGCGGCGGGGCCCTTCTCTTTTTCCTCCGTTTCCGGGAACAATGGCTAATTTTCGCCCATGGCACCACTCTCCGCGCTCCGCGAAAAGCTCTCCCCCCTCGCCGGCCTCTGGAAACGCGAACGGGCCCTCGTCCTGGGCCTGGCCTGGACGCTCCTCGTCCTCGTCGTCGCCGCGGTCGTCTTCAAGAAGACCCCGAACGATGTCGCCAAGCGGTTCGACATCGCGCTCGGGTTCCACTGGCTGATCGCCACGGCCCTCCTCGCGCTGGCCGGATTCGCCCTCAACGCGAAATCGCTCTGGAACGCGGCCCGGAAGCGCCTCCCGCCGCTCGCCCCCTCCCTGGCCGTGGCGGCGGCGACGGTCTTCGCGGCCGTCGTCTGCCTGGACTGGATCCCGCTCCAGCACCGCGTCCTCTCGGACGAAAGCTCCTGGGAGGGGATGGCGATCCAGATGCGCTACAACGGCAGCGGCGGGGTCTGCAACCAGGGCTGGTTCGAGGACGGGAAGCTGGAATGCTTCGACGAGGTGAACAACTTCAAGGGCAAGGCGATGTCGCTCGCCGAGCTCGCCGCGTTCGCCTTCGGGGAACCCACGCGCGACTCCGCGCTCCGCGTCAACCTCCCCCTCTTCCTCCTCTCGATTCCCCTGCTCTTCCTCGTCCTGTGCCACTCCACGGGGCGCCCCTGGCTCGCGGCCAGCGCGTGCGCGGTGCTGGCGACCATGCCGACGATGCTCTTCCAGGCACGGGCGGCGAGCACGGAGGTCCTCTACGTCTTCCTGCTGCTCCTGGTCGTCTGGTTCGCGCAGCTCCTCGCGACCGAGGGGTACAGGGGGAGGCACCTCCTGCTCCTCCTCCCGCTTCTGGGGATCTTCGCGCAGACGCGCCAGGAGACCGTCTTCGCCTTCCTCGCCTTCGCCTGGTACTGGCTCCCCTGGTTCCGGCAGAAGAGCTGGCACGCCCCGGCCTGGGCGCTCGGCGCGATCGCGGCCAGCTTCCCGATCCTCGCGGTCATCTGCGGCTACAAGGGCTACAACTTCCAGGGCGGGAACTACGCGCCGCACTCGATCGGCAACCTCGCCGTCAACTTCTGGGACAACGTGCGGATCATGCTGGGGCTCGAGCGCGAGCCGAGCGGCCTGCTGAGCGACCCCTTCTTCACCGCGCAGACCGTCGCGACCTACCTCGGGCTGGTCGTGGCGACCGTCCTGGCGATCTTCACGACCCGCTGGCGCCGCCAGATGTGGATGGGGCTGCTCTTCTTCGTCCAGCCGGTCGTCATCATGGTGAACGTGAGCGGCAACTTCAACATCGACATCAACCAGCGCTACGTGCTGACGATGCTCCCCGCCTTCGCGATCCTCGCCGCGATCGGGATCCACGAGCTGTTCGAGCGCCCGGTCGGGCTCCTGGCCGGGAAGAGGGCCCCCGTCGCGCTCTTCGCCGCCGTCGCCGTCGTCTGCGCCGCGCTCGTGCTGGGCCACCGCGCCGACTTCGAGCAGAACTCGATGTACCGCAAGAACAAGCTGCTGACCGAGGAGGCCTACCTCCACGAGATGCTGAAGGACACCGCGCGCTTCCCCGAAAAGTCGCTCTTCGTCTACGCGCGCCCCTGGCAGATGGTCTGCTCGGGCCGCAGCGCCATCAGCGAGTCGCGGGCCATGCGCTGGAGCGCGGACGACTTCCGGCAGTGGAACGAGAAGACCGGCGGGAACATCTTCCTGGTCCGCGGCCAGGACGGCTACGGCAAGGTGGACCGCAACTCGCGCGTGGTCGGGTTCAAGACCACGGACGACGTCGGGAAGATCCTCGAGAAGTACGAGACGGAGACCGTGGACCGCGCCGTGGAGAACTTCGGCTATCCGCTGGTCACCCAGCGCCTCCTGAAGATCCGCGGGGCGCGCGACTGGACCTCGCGCGTGGCCGTGGCGACGGAATCGCAGTGGCTGAAGGCCGGCGACGCGCCGAAGTTCCGCCTGCGCCGGGGCGCGGACGACACCCTGCGGATCCAGGCGAGCGAACGGATCTCGGGCGAGGTCTTCCTGGACCGCGCGATGGAGCCCGGAGACAGCCTGCTCGCGCTGCCCGCGCGGACGGCCCCGGGCCCGGTGCTCTACCGCTTCCGCTTCTCCACCTCCGAGGGCGACTCGCTCGTGGTCGAGCGCGACGTCTGGTTCGCGGGCGGGAACGCGGCGCTCCTGACCTCCTTCCCGCTCCTCGACCAGAAGGTCGGCTGGGGCTCGCTGCAGATCAACCAGTCGGTCGAGCGCAACGTCCTCCACGCCTCCGACGCCCCGTTCACCTGGGGCTTCGGGGCCCACGCGGACAGCAAGATCTCTGTCCGGCTCGCGCGCAAGCACGCGCGGCTCCGCTTCGTCGCGGCGCTGGACGACGAATCGCTCTGCGGCGACGGCGCGGTCTTCGCGGTCTCGGGCGACGGCAGGGCGCTCTGGCGCTCGAAGCCCCTCTACGCCTACGACTGGCAGGTCGGCGACGTGGACGTGTCGGGCGTGGACGTCCTGACGCTGACCACGGAAAGCCGCGACAACACGATGTGCGACCACACCGACTGGCTCCATCCCTGGGTGGAATGACGGTGGAAGGCGGGAACGAGGCGCGCCCCGGCGGGCGGACGGTCCTGCTCTCGCCCCTGGACTGGGGGCTCGGGCACGCCTCGCGCTGCGTCCCGCTCGTGCGCGCGCTCCGGAAGCGCGGCTGGCGCGTGGTCTGCTGCTCCGACGGCGCCCCGCTGGCGCTGATGCGGGCGGAGTTCCCCGACCTCGAGTTCCGGCGCGTCGCCTCGACCCCGATCCGCTACCCCAGGTCGGGGCTGGCGATGGTCCCGGCGATGCTCCTCCAGGTCCCGAAGATTCTCCGCGCCACGCGCGCCCTGCGCCGCCGGACGGAGGAGCTCTGCGCGGAATGCGGGGCATCGCTGACGATTTCGGACAACCGCCCCGGGTTCCGCGCGGAGGGCGTGGAATCCGTCTACATGACGCACCAGATGCGCCTGAAGGCCCCGCGCGGCCTGGCGTTCCTGGAAGGGCTCGCGGAACGGCTCCACGACTTCGCCGCGCGGGGCTTTTCGCGGATCTGGATTCCCGACCTCCCCGGCGAGGAGAGCCTCGCGGGAAGCCTGGGCGGCCGGGACGAAGCGCGGCGCGTCCGGATCGGGCTCCTCTCGCGCTTCGCCCCGCGCGCGTGCGCTCCGGAGGCCGTCGAGGCTTCCCGCGGGGAGGACGGGGCGCGAACCGCTCTCCGCGCCGACCGCCCGGTCCTCGCCCTCCTCTCGGGCCCCGAGCCCCAGCGCACGCTTTTCGAGCGGAAGATCGCGGAACAGCTGCGCGCGCTGGGCGCGCCGGCGACGATCGTCCGGGGACTCGCGCCCTCCGCGGCGGCGGCTCCCCTCCCGCTCGAGGCGTCGAACGTCCGCTGGATCCCCTTCGCCGCCGCGGAGGAGATCTCCGCGCTCCTCGCGGAATGCTCCCTCGTCGTCGCGCGCGCGGGCTACAGCACCCTCATGGACCTCGTCCACACGGGGACCCGCGCGCTGCTCGTCCCCACGCCCGGGCAGACGGAACAGGAATACCTCGCCGGACGCCTCCTGGAGTCCGGAGCCGCCCTCTGCGTCCGGCAGGACGAACTCGACCTCGCCGCGCAGATTCCCGAAGCGCTCCGCTTTCCCGGCCTCGGCGACGGCGACCGCGCGGCGCGCTCCGCCGAGCTTCTCGACCGGGCGATCCGCGACCTGGAGGAGTCCGATGGCTGACCTCTCCCCCTCCGGCCTCCCCGTCTGGGAGATCTCCCCGATCGGGTTCTTCCGCACGCGAGCCGTGCGCCCCTACGAGGCGCCGCGCCAGGCCACGCTCGAGGCGGAGACCGGCGTCGTGGAGCTCCTCCCGAAGAGGATGTTCGAGCAGTCGCTCGTCGGGCTGGAGGGGTTCGAGCGAATCTGGCTGATCTACCGCTTCCACCGCAGCGACACCCACTGGAAGCCGATGGTGCAGCCCCCGCGCACGCGCCGCGGCGAGAAGCAGGGGCTCTTCGCCACGCGCGCCCCCTACCGCCCCAACGCCATCGGCATGAGCTGCGTGGAGCTGGACCGGATCGAGGGGCTCCGGATCTTCGTCCGCGGCAGCGACCTGCTCGACGGCACGCCAATCCTCGACGTCAAGCCCTACGTCCCCTACGCCGACGCCTTCCCGGACGCGAAGGCCGGCTGGCTCGACGGCATCGAGGAGTTCGCCTGGAAGATCGGCCTCTCCCCCGCCGTCGAGGAGAAGATCGCCTTCCTCGACCCGCTGCTCGGGCTCAGCGTCCGCGCCTTCCTGGACAAGCATCTCCAGAGCCAGCCCACCGACCCGCGCCACAAGCGCGTGCGGCGCACCGGGACGCCCGGCCTCTGGGTCCTCAGCCTGCGCACCTGGCGCATCCTCTTCCGCCTGGAGGAGGAGAACCGCCGCATCGAGGTGCTCGACCTCTTCTCCGGCTACCTCGCGGAGGACCTGCTCCCCGGGGCGGAGGATCCCTTCTCCGACAAGGAGACGCACCGCGCCTTCGTCGCCCGGTTCCCCGGAAGCGCGCTCCCGCCCGAACTGGCCTGGCACCGCCACCGGCCGTAGCGAGCTATTTTTCGTCCCATGATCACGCTCAAGCGCCTCCTCACCCCCGGAAAGACCTGGAAGGAACAGTTCGTCCGCTACTTCGTCGTCGGCGGCATCGCCACGGTCTTCGACTGGGCGATCTCCTTCACGCTCAACTTCTTCGGCGTCTGGTCCTCCGCGAACGGGATCTTCTCCGGGCTGGAGGGGATCCTCTGCGGCGCGAGCGGCTTCGCCGTCGGGCTCTGCGTCAACTACGTCCTGAGCATCACGGTCGTCTTCGACAACCGTTCGATGAAGAACGTCTGGCACGAACGGATCATCTTCGTCGCCATCGCGCTGATCGGGCTGCTGCTCCACAGCGCCATCATCTGGATCTGCCAGAACCGCGCCGGGATGCCCTTTGAAATGGCGAAGGTGACGGCCACGGCCATCACCCTCGTCTGGAACTTCCTGTCGAAGAAGCTGACGATCTTCCGCTAGGACTCCTCTTCCGCCTCGTCCACGACCGGTTCGGCCATGTCGCTGCGGCCGAGCAGACTGTTGACGTCCACGTCGGAGAGCATGCCCTTGTCGTCGAAGACCAGGACGATGGAGTTCTTCTTCCAGGCGACCTTCCACTGCGTGATCTTCTTGCCGTCGGGCCCCTTCTTGGAGACGTTCTGGACGAAGCCGCCCACGGTCTCTTCGGGGAGGTTGGCCTTCTGCCAGTTCTTGACGTTCTTGACGACGTCGGCGCTCTGCTTCGGCCCGTCGAGGGTCTGCAGGGCGAGCTGCCAGAGGAGGGAGTTGACCTTGGCGTCCTCCGTCATGGTCTTTTCCCAGTCGCGGATGGCGGCGGACTTCTTCTCCATGCCTTCGGCGGCCTGCTTCATGTAGTCGGCGCGCTGCCCGAGGGCGACCCACCAGGCCAGCCAGGCGTCGAGGAGGAGGACTGCGACCAGAAACGCTTTCTTCATCATCTTCGGCCTCCTAGTTCGCGCCCACGAGCGCGGCGACGTCCACGTTGACGAGCTTTCCGCCCTTGAACTCGAGGACGATGGAGCGGTTTTCCCAGCCCACCTTCGTCTTCGCGCCTTCGGGCGCCATCTTCGGGAATCCGGTCTCGTCGGCGACGACGAGCGGCTGCACGGCGGCGACGACGGCGGCGCTGTCGGGGCCGGCCTTCTTCGCGGCGACGGCCGCTTCCCAGAGGAGGTTTTCCTGCGCGAACTTCTGCTCGACGTCGCGCTTCGTCTGGACGAGCTTCGCGCCTTCGGCCTTGTTCCAGGCCTGCGCCGCTTCGCGCGCGGAGGGCTTCACCGCCACGAAGAGCACGACGAAAAGCGCCACGGCGGCGACGATGCCGCCCGCGATTCCGACTGTTGCGTTGAGTTTCATCTGACCTTCCGAGGTTGAGTGACGGGCCGCGCAATTTCTAACTTGACCCAAAGTCAAAGTTATACAAACGAGGACGGAAATGGGCGCGATTCCCGAAAATGACCCCGCTTTCCTGCTGAAGGAAAACGTCCGCATCCTGCTCACCACCCTCCACGCGCTCCAGAAGAAGGTGGTCGGCTTCTCCTGGCGCAAGCTCTTCCCCTTCAACCTCTACTTCCGCGCGGTGGACTTCCCCGCCTACGCCCGGTTCCTGGAGGAGATCTCCGCGAAGATCGCCGAACAGCGGAAGATCTGCCTGGAGCACCCGGTCCGCGGGGAATCCGCGCCGCACCGGGAGTTCTTCGACGCGATGGAGGGGTATCTCCGGCCGCTCGGGGATTCCGCGGACGAGCTCCGCGAGGTGGCGCTTCTCATGCGCGAAAGCGCCCCGCTGAAGGAGATCAACGCCCGGCTGGACCGCTACCAGGAGTGCTGCGCCCGCTACCACGACAAGGCGCTCGGTCTGGCCCAGTCCTGGACCGCCCTCGTGCAGTCGTTCAAGGGCCCGGAGGGCGGGGATGGGAGAAATGGCTAATTTTCGCCAAATCCAGTCCCCAAAGCCAGGAATTTTTACAAAATCCAGAAAATCACGGCATTCGTAAACATTGGCAATATGTCATAGATAGCTCATTCTGCCAATAACGTGTTTACGGAAATGCTCCAGGATATTCTAGATTTCCAAGCATGAACCTGACCCCATCGGTTTTCAAGACCCGGCTGAAATGTGCCCGTGTGATGCGAGGATTCTCCATGGGCGAGCTATGCGACAGAATCGGCAACGCCGTTTCCAAGATGACCATCTCCAAATACGAGAGCGGCGCGATGGTTCCGGGCGAAGAGACGTTGAAACTCCTGGCGGAGGCGCTTGAACAACCCCTGGAGTTCTTCTCCCGTCCGCTCTCCGTTCGCATCAACGACTTGAAGTTCCGCAAGCAGTGCCGACTCCGCGTCAAGGAGACGAACGCGATCCAGGCGAAAGTCGTCGATCATCTCGAGCGGTATCTCTACATCGAAGAAGTCTGCGGAAATCCCCCTAGCCATCCTCATGCCAAGCGCAAGACGGTCTCGTCGGCAAACGACGTAATTCAAACTGCGGCAGACCTGCGAAAAGAGTGGAACATCGGCGGCGAAGGCATCCCCAACGTCATCGCGCTTCTTGAATCTCGCGGCTTCCGCATCGTCGAGGTGGATGCGCCGCCGACCTTCGACGGAATGAACGCCGTCGCCAATGACGCCATCGACGTCATCGTTCTGAACAGGAACTTTCCCGCGGAGCGCAAGCGACTGACTGCACTCCACGAATGCGCCCACGCCTTGCTGCGTTTTGCCGAAGGAATCGATTCCAAAACGGAAGAATCGTATTGCAACCTCTTCGCGAGCGAAATGCTGATTTCGGAAGAGCAGCTCCGCGATGCGTTGGGCACCTCTAGAAAGCAGATATCCTGGAGGGAGATGGTCGACCTGCAGCAACGCTACGGCATCTCCTACGACGCGCTGATGTACAAGGCGCACAAATGCGGCATCATCAACGACCAGAACTACAAATGGTTCAACATCCACAAAAGCAAAGAGCCCAGCTACAAGGCTTTTGTGGAGCATAGCCGATACCGCGGTTTCGAATCGTCGGGTCGATTCGAAAAACTGGTCTACAAAGCCGTGTACTGCGACCTGATCGACTACGAACAGGCAACCGATCTTCTAGGCTATTCGCCCAAGGAGTTTCCCGGCAGCGAACGTTCCAACAACAGCAACCAAGGAGGTTGGATGTAGGCAAGACGAGGATAGACGACATCGGGGAATAAAAAGCCCCGGAACTACCGAGAATAGTCCCGAGGCTGCCCGAGGATCTCTATTGAGACCCTAATGAAGGCCCAATCAAAATAGAATCTTCGGGCTTCCCCTCACATACCTCCGCGCGTTGAAAAGCGAAATCCGATTTTCACGCTGTCGGAGAATTGCCCCAAATCGCGTTTCGAACGTATTCCGAGACGCAAATGGACTGAATTTGCGCAAGCAAATTCACAACCGCCTTCGAAAAAGCGAGGGAGAAGCAGAATGAAAACCATGACCACAGAAACGAGGATGCGGAAGCTCCAGCTTCTGTACCTCAAGTACACCAACAAGGCGGGCTACGCCGGAGCCTGGGATTTGCCGAAGATGCATTGCAGCACGGACGTCTATCCGGACTACATCGCGCTCTTCGGCCAGCCGTCGGATTACCGGCGAACTTCGAAGACCGCGGTCGCGTTCTTCCAGTATGACGACGTGTTCGACGGCCAGCACGGGCTCTACAACGCCATCTACTACGGCAACAGGAAAGACCTCCGCACGTTCAAAAAACGCTTCAAGGGTGTCCGCTTCGCAATCGCGCCGGACTGTTCGCTCTGCGGCGACGTTGACAAAGCGGAGATTCTGATTCGAATCAAGCGTTCCAGGGTCGTGGCCATCTGGATGACGATTGAACTCGGCATCTGCGTGATTCCGCTGGTCTCGTTTCCCCGTGCCGCCGATCTGGACGACATATTGGCCGGATTGGAAAACTGCGAAGTCGTCGCGTTCAGCACGAAAGGCTTCGTCAAGGATTCGGAAGAACGCGCAAACCTGATTGAAGGCGTCAAGCGGACCGTAGATCGGCTCAATCTAAAGGCCATCGTCGTGTACGACGTGTGCAAAACAGACAAGGACGCGCTGGAAATCTTCGATTACGCCGTCAAGAAAGGCATCCAGATCGTCGTCCCGAACAACATCCTGAAGGAGCGGAACAGGCAAACGAAAACAATCAACAAAGGAGTGCGACATGCATAAATCGGATGCCGGCCTCGGCCACGGCACCTCGGGATCGCCGCAAGGCGCGCTCGAAGAGCTAGAATACGAGGCGAAGACAAAACAGATTGAAGAGGAACTCCGGAAGGAGTTTCCGCAACAGGAGTCGAAGGAGGCCGCGCTGGCGAACCTGCAACGCACGGAACGATTCGCCGACGGGGCCATAAAGCATATATTTAACGGAGAGATCAACCCCAAAGGCAAAGCCGTCGGCTACCACTACGAAGGTCTCGCAGGAACCGATGGCCGAGTCGTACCAGGAACAAAATCCGCCGAAGACTCCACGGGAGTCTATCGCGCAAAAGTCGAGGTGAACGGCATAAGGAAGAAAATTCCTTCGACGTTCTTTCCAAAAAGCTGGTCACCTCAGCAAATCGTGGACACGATCAACGCCGCATATGACAAACGCGCCCCTTTGCAAAACGGCCTCTACTCGGCGACCGCCAACGGCATCACGATACAAATGCGGTTGGACCCGAGTGGAAAGATTGTGACCGCCTACCCGCGTATGATGGAGGGATAGCATGAAGTACGCAGTTAGACCTTTCGTCAACGAAGGCAAAACCGAAGAGATTCTTTTCGACTTCATTCCTCCGAACGAGGTTCTGTCGTGCTTTTTGGTCGCCGATTTCGGATTTTCCCCCGAAACCTATATAGCCGCCATCAACGCCGTCCTCGACGGAAAATCGGAAAAAGAGGATTTGGACGGAAATGACACGAATGTCGTCTTCGGGCCAGAAAAGACCACAATTGAGTCTCTGTGGACGGAGGAACAAGGCGCTCCGGCTCCATGCGTCGTGAACACGCGAGAACTTCGCCAAGTGATGGACGAGTGGCTTTCGTATCACAATCGAATCATGGCCGAACGCACGCACAAGCCGCAAGACGGCGGCCCTGCCGCAGAGGGGAAAGGAGAAACACGATGAAAGAGAACGGATTCAGAACGTTCTTCCCGAAGAACTGGTCGCGGCAGCAGGTGGTCGACGCGATCAACGAGGCCTACGACAGCAAGGTGCGGCAGCCCGGTTCGAAGAACGTCTTCGTGGGAAGGACCGCAGCCGGGATGCTGATCAAACTCCGCCTCGACGCGAAGGAGATGATCACGACAGCCTTTCCGATGACGGAGGAAGCATGAACCACAAGGTCGAAACCATGGACGTCGGCGGCAAGCGGCTGATGTGCTTCGTCTTCGAGGAAGGCAACGGGGTCCTGGACGCGTTCTTCAACGGCGACGTCCGCGAGTTCCACGACGGAATCGCGGAGCAGATCGACCGCGTCCTCTCCGGAAAGGAGAAGGAGATCGAGTCCTTCGGGAACGAATGCGGATGGCTCGTCCGCAGCGACCTGTACACCATCGTGGACAACTACGCGCTCGACGAAAAGAGGAACTGGTTCGCCGTGGACACGAAGGTCCTTCGAGGCCTGATCGACGAATTCGTCGAAAAGAACGCCGAATTCCGTCGGGCGGAGAAGCCGAGAGACGCGAACGGCTAGGTCCGCGCCTCGCCGCCGCGCACGGCGGGGACCACTCGGTTGCGCCCGCCTTCCTTGGCCTTGTAGAGCGCGTCGTCGGCGCGCTGGATGAAGTCGTCGATCGTCTCGGTGTCGACGTCGTAGGAGGCCACGCCCATCGAGATGGTGTAGTGGATCGTCTGGTAGTCCACCTTGAGCTCGCTCGCCTCGATGCCCGCGCGGATCCGCTCGGCGAACCGGACGGTCTGGTCGAGCGTGGTCTGCGGCGTGAGGACGACGAACTCCTCCCCGCCCCAGCGCCCGACGGTGTCGTAGGGGCGGCACTCGTGCTCGAGGAAGCGCGAGAGCTGGCAGATCACCTCGTCGCCGGCCCCGTGGCCGTAGGTGTCGTTGACGCGCTTGAAGTGGTCGATGTCGATGAAGACCAGGCCGGCGGTGCCGTTGCCGCGCCCGGTGCGGCGCACGCGGTCGAGCTCGCTTTCGAGCGCGCCGATGAAGCTGCGGCGGTTGCAGAGACCCGAGAGCGGGTCGGTCTCGGCCGTGGCCTCGAGTTCGCGGATCTTCTGGTCGCGCTTGAGGAACTGCCGCCCGAACGTGATGCCCAGCGACCCGAACCAGCTCGTCATCGCCAGCGTGACGGCCGCAACGACGAGGAAGAAGACGGGGTGGAGCGCCATCGAGACCAGGTCGCCGAACGTGCTCGGCTCGGCCTTGACCCAGGCGATCAGCGCCAGCACGACCATCGAGAAGGCGAGCCCGACGAAGAGCCCGAGCAGCGCGAAGAAGTTGCCGAAGAGGTCGAACGACGCGCGCGAGAGGAAGCCGCTCCGCTTGTGCAGGATCGGCTTCAGGATCTCGTTCACTTCCATTCGTATGGCCATGGGGGCTCCGGACCTCTTTTTCAATAATATAGGTTATGGAAGGCCCCGGAGGGCGGCGAAAAATCCCTCAGAAGAGGCTCTCCCACGAGAGGTGGAGGACCGCGCCGCCGGCCGAAACGCCTGCGCCGGGCCAGGCGACGGCGAGCCCAATCCGCTGCTCCGCGCTCCCCCACCGCGCGCCCGCGCCCCAGCTCCAGAGGCGGCGCATGGTCCCGGGCGCGTCGAGCGTCCAGTCGAACGCCGCGTCGATCAGCGGGAAGAAGAGAAGCGAGGAGGTCGCGCTCCATTCGGGCTGCAGGGAGAAGAGCGCGTAGCTCGCGCTGCGGAGCGCCTGCTCGCGCCAGCCGCGCAGCGAGTTCGCGCCGCCCCAGTCGTAGGCGCTCTCGGCGCGGAGCCCGGCGCGCCAGGGCCAGCGGCTCGCGACGCGCCACCGCGCGTGGAGGGCGAACGCGTCGCGCGTGATCCGCGTCAGCCAGTCGCACGAAACGCCCCAGAGCAGCCAGCCCTCCTCCTCTTCGGGGTGCCGCCAGGAGAAGGTCCCGGAGAGGACTCCCCCGCGCCGCGCGGCGGGCAGCGGACGCCGGAGGTCGAGCGCCGCCCCGAGCGTCCCCCACCAGGAATCGCGTTCCTCGAATCCGTCCGGACCCGTGCGGTCCCCGACCCGTTCCGCGCCCGCGCCCAGCGAGAGCGAGGCCCAGGCCCCGTCCCATTCGAGCGCGAGCTCGCCGCGGAGCGCGCTCCAGAGCGTGTCTTCGCTGCGGAAGGAGCCCGTGGCGCGGATCGCGGGGCCGCGGGCGAAGAGGAACGGTTCGCGCCACGAGACCTCCCCGTCCAGCGCGTCGGCCGTGGAGCGGTACCGGGCGGCGAGGTCGCGGCCCGTCCCGAAGAGGTTCCTCCATTCGAGCGAGAAGACGCCGGAAGGAAGTTCGTTCCCCTCTTCGGAGACCAGTTCGATCTGGATCGAGCGCGTGGGGGCGTCGCGGAACGAGAATTCCGGGCGCAGGAGATTGCGCCGCGCGACGCGGCTCCAGGCGGAAGGGGCCGTTTGGACGAAGTATCCCGTGCGGAGCGCGGCGCGTTCCATCCGCTCGAGCGCGTCCGGAGTCCAGAGCGTTCCCCCGCGCCACCGCGCGAACCGGGCGATGCGGGCGTCCGGGCTCCGGCTGGAGTCGAGGTTGACCGGGGCAGCGACCTGGAAGCGCCCGCCGAGCTCCTCCTCGCACTCGACGATCCGGGATTCCGGAGGAGCTCCGCCCTCCCCGCCGCGCACGACGACCGTCACGCTCCCGAACGGATGGCCGTCGGGCTGCGCGGCGAGGAGGGCGCGCGCCCTGCGCCGGAGGGCCAGGGTGTCCGACGGATCCGAGGACGCGGCGTCGAAGGAGGCGCAGGGCGCGGCGGGCGCCCCGGACGCGAGGGCGCAGACGAACGCGAGGAGCGCGGGCGCGCATGTCCGGATCCTAGAAGACACCGCGTCCCTCCAGCGCCAGCTTGTGCCTGAACTCGTCCCCGCGGAACTTCGCGACCCAGCTTCCCTGCAGGGTCAGCGCGTCCGCCAGCTCGAGCCGGATCCCCAGCTCGGTCCGGTGCGTCAGCCCGCGCCGGTAGCCGTCCGACATCTCCCACGGCACCTCGCGCGGACCGCGCCAGAGCACGTGCGCGCGGTGTTCGGCGAAGATCCTGCAGTCGCGCGCGGCCTTCCACTCGACGTCCGCGCCCGGCGCGATCCGCGTCGCGCGGATCTCCGCGCCCGAATCGTCGCCCGAGCTCTCGACGACGGACCAGAGCGGACCGAACCTCCAGGAGCCGACCGCGCGCCGGAACGCCGCGTCCGCGGAGTTCTCCTCCCACTCGATTCCGTCGCGGCGTTCGCTCCCGCGCGAAACGGCCAGGTCGAGGAACCAGGCCTCGTTCCAGCCCTTGTGCGCGTCGGCGCTCCAGACGTTCGAGCGGTTGTCGCCGCCGCCGTCGCCCGAGACCCTGCTCGCCGTCGCGTCGAACGAGAGGCCCGCGGAGGCGGAAAGCCGTTCGGAGCTCCAGTTCAGCGACCCGCCGCGGGTCCACCGCCCTTCCGAGAGCGAGCGGAGCGCGGAGACCGTCGGCTCGGTCCAGGCGCCGCGCCCGGAGGTGTCCGCGCCCTCCCAGTCGGCGTGTGCCCCCAGCGAGAGGTCGTTCAGGATCCCGCGCCCGGCGAAGGGCAGGAGCGCGAGAGGGAGCGAGAGCCGCGCGCCCCAGGCCGCGACGAAGCGGAGCTGCCGCGCCGCCGTGGTGTCGCGCGTCCAGCCGTCGAACCGCCAGTCGCCGAGGTCCACCCCCTCCACCCAGCGGCCGGAGGTCGAGTCGTAGACCACGTTTCCGGAGCCGCGCGGGACCTTTTTGTAGCTGCGGACCAGCGGCAGGGAGAAGGATCGCTTCCACCCCGCGTGCGAGCTCCAGGAGCCGCCCTCGGGCAGCGCCGCGTTCCAATGCAGGTCGGCGCCAGTGAACTCGGACCGCTCCCCCGCCGCCACGCCGCGCAGCCACGAACCCGAGGCCCCGAACTCGTGCGCGTCGGACCTCCAGACGAACTCCTGCGAAAGCGCGCTCTGGCGCAGCGAGTCGCGCCAGGAGCGTTCCGTCGCCTCCTGCCGCAGGCGCGCCTCGCCCGACGCGTTCCAGGTCCAGCGCCTTCCCTCCATCGTCCAGCCCGCCTCCGCGTCGAGGTGCCGCGCGCGCCTCTCCCCGCCCTCGCGCCACCAGTCGGCGCGCGCGGAGCCGTTCGGGCGCCAGAAGCCGCGCTTCCAGGCGACCTCGCCGCTCGCGCGCAGCCTGTCGCGCTCTTCTTTCCCGACCTCGTCCCAGCGCCCCCACTCCGCGTAGCTCCGCTGCTCCGCGAGCGGAGTGGAATGCCGCGCGCCGACGCGCCCCAGCGCGACGTCCAGGTTCTCCGCCTCCGCGTCGGCGCGGCGCTGCAGGAAGTCCCCGCCCAGTTCCAGCGTCCAGGCCCCGAGCGGCGCCTCCACCGTCTGCCGGTTCAGCCAGTAGTTCCGGAGGGAGTCCTGCTCCACGTCCCAGAGCGTCCGGAACGCGTAGGCCTCGTCCAGAGCCCCCCAGGGGCGGAATCCGTCGATCCGGCGTCCTTCCCCGCTCCAGACGAAAAACGCCTTCTCCGGGCTTCTCCAGCGCCACTGGAGGCCGTCTCCGCAGCCCGTGTCGCAATCCGCGGCCGCGCGGGAATCCAGCTGCGGGAGGGAGCGCGCCCACTCGAACGAAACGAACCCGCCCGGGCCCAGCGGCGCGGTCGCCCGGGCGTGGAGCATCGCCTCGGGAACGTCCGCGGCCTCGTCCTCCGCGGACGCAGAGTCCGGATCCGCCTCCGGGAGCCGGCTCCAGGCGAGGCCGCCCTCGATTCCCCACGTCCCGGCGCGCAGCCCGAGCGCGAAGTGCCCCATGTCCGCCGGTTCCAGGTCGTCCACCTCCTGGAACTCCACGACCACGCGGTCCAGCGACGAGGGCAGGCGGCTTCCGAGGAAGTCGATCGTCCCGCTCATCCCGTCCACGGAGTATTCGGAGGCGTCCAGAAGCCGCCCGTTCACGCGCACGGAGACCGTCCCGGGCGCCACCTTCAGGTCCGGGCCCTCCAGCCCCAGGTCGTAGCCCTCGGAGACGCCGTCCGCCATCCGCAGCTCCACGCGCCGCCACCGCGCCCGCGCCGAGCCCCAGCTGCCTTCGGACCAGACATGCCGCGTCGCGATTCCGAACGCCGCGCCCTGCTGTTCGCGCTCGAACCGGTGCAGGTCGCCGCGCGCGCCGAACTCCAGACGCCCGTCGCCCAGCAGGAACCAGGAGCTGTCGCGCGAAAGCCGGACCCACATCCAGTCCATCTCGCGGAGGCTCGCGCTCCGGCCGCCGTCGCCCACGGGCATGTCCTGGTCGAGCAGTTCGCCCTCGATCCTCGTCCCGCCCTCCAGCGTCCCCTTGAGTTCGAGCCGGAGCCCCTGCTGCATCGAGACGCCGTCGCCGACGCCCACCTCCAGGCTCTTCACGCCGTGGAGCTCGACGTCGTTCCCCCGCGCCTTCTCCCCGTCCTCCGCTCCGTCTCCGCGGGTTTCGGCGTACCGGGTCCGCGCCTCTCCCGAATCCGCATGCGTGCGGGAGGCGGGCCCGCGGACTTCGGACGAATCGAGCCAGCGCGCCGTGGCGGACCATTGGGCGCCGTCCGCCGACGCCGGATTCCGCCCCCACGAAAACAGAGGCGCGAGAAGAATGAGGAAAGGAAGGAATCCCCGGCGGAGCACAGGCGCCCCGGGGCGGGTCATTGCCCGATCTTGGAGGAGGAGCCGAAGCCGCCCATCGCGGCGGCGACCTCGTCGGCCCACTTCCACGCCAGCATCCGGAATCCCTTGGGGAGGACTTCCGAGGAGAAGACGAAGACGAGCAGCGCGTTGTCGCCCACGGGGACGATGTGGACCACGCGGTTGTGGCCGATCAGGTTGAGGGAGCGGCAGGAGGGCTCGGTGATGATCTTCGCCATCGAAGTGCCGGACGACCAGGCCGCGGCGCTCAGCGCGCAGAAGACGGAGCTGTCGCCGTTTTCGAGCGTCCCGGCGTCGGAGATCGGGGTGCCGGAGACATGGCTCAGGAGGAGGTAGGAGGCCGTGGAGAGCTCGTAGACCTGCTGGAGCTTTTCCTGGAGCTCGTAGGCGGCGTTCGGAGAGATCACCATGTCGCTCATGCTCAGCCTCCCTCTTCGGACGGCGCCTCTTCCTTCTTCTTCGGGATGTAGGGGCGCAGTTCCACGTTTTCCTCGTCGACGTCGCCGCCCTCGGACGAAGGCTCGTCGTCCCCTCCGAAGAAGAAGGCGTTGCGGTCTTCCAGCGAGCTCTTGCTCTGCTTCTTGGGCGCGGCGATCGGGCGCGGCGCTGCGGCGAAGGGGTCTTCGTCGGAGGGCGGCGCGAAGCCGCCGAAGCCGGCGGGCGCGGGCTTGGGCGCGGCGGGAGCCGGGGCGGGCTGCGCGGCGGC
>JAGCEZ010000108.1 GCA_017650365.1 Fibrobacterales bacterium
CGACGTAGGCGGCGAGCGCGGCCTCCTCGTCCAGGGGCGCGGGCCGGAGCAGCGCCCACGCGCCCGCGGCGCCGAGCGCCAGGGCCGCGAGGACGACGGAGAGGCGCGGGCGCTTCATCTACGCCTCGTCTTCCGCGGGGAAGAGGCCCTCGACGTACTCCTTCTTCGAGAACGGGACGAGGTCGTCGATTCCCTCGCCCACGCCGACCCACTGGATCGGCAGCCCGAGCTCGTGCGCCATCGCCAGCACGGCGCCTCCGCGCGACGAGCCGTCGAGCTTGGTCACCACGAGCCCGGTCAGCGGCACGTCGCGGTTGAACGACTTGATCTGCGCCACGGCGTTCTGCCCGGTCGCCCCGTCCACCACGAGGAGCGTCTCGTGCGGAAGCGAAGGGTCGTTCTTGCGGAGGATGCGCGCGATCTTCGCGAGCTCCTCCATCAGGTTCGCCTTGTTGTGCAGGCGCCCCGCCGTGTCGACGAGCAGGACGTCGCAGCCGCGGGCGACGGCCGCGTTGTAGGCGTCGAAGGCCACCGCGGCCGAGTCGGACCCGAGGTGGTGCTTCACGATGTCCGCGCCGGCGCGCTTCGCCCATTCGTCCAGCTGCTCGATGGCGGCGGCGCGGAAGGTGTCGCCCGCGGCGAGCATCGTCTTGAGCCCGCGCTCGACGTAGCGCTTCGCGAGCTTCCCGATCGTGGTCGTCTTGCCGGCTCCGTTCACGCCGACGACCAGGACCACGTGGAGCGGCTTCGCCAGCTCGACCTCGCGCCGGTCCGGGAGCATCTCCGAGGCGACCTCCACGAGCAGCGCGCGCGCCTCCTTCCGGTCGATCGGGCGGCCGAGCGCGCGGTCGCGCAGCGCGTCCGACATCTTCAGCGCGGGCCCCACGCCGACGTCCGCGCGGATCAGGCTCTCCTCGAGCTCCTCGAGCATCTCCTCGGTCAGCGTCCCGCCGCCGAGCACCATCTTCAGTTCGCGGGAGAGCGCGTCGCGCGACTTCTTCAGCCCGTCGCGGATCGCGGAAAGGAATCCTGCCATCTTGCGTCTACTCCCCGAAAAGGTCCCGGAACAGCGCCTCCGCCCCGACGAGCTCGGCGCGCGAACGCTCCGTCGGCTCCGCCTCGTCCTCGGAAAGCCCCGCGAGCGCCGCCGCGTTCGGCTCGGCGACCGGAACGGGGACGTTCGGGACGAGGAAGGCCCTGTGGGCGAGCACGTCGCACCAGTGGACCAGCGCGGCGTCCGCGACGGAGGCCGAGTCCTCCTCGGCGCGCGCGGGGGCGTGGTGCCACTCCACGGCCTTGCGGACCTTCCGGTCGATCTCCCACCGCCCGAGCAGCGTCGCCGAGACGTAGGCGTGCGTCAGTCCGAGCTCCAGCCGCTCGTGCATCCAGAGCTCCGTCGCCGGCTCCGCGCGCCTCTTCTCGATCACGGGCGCGTATTCCTCCGGGGCGTGGACCTCGAGCGCGAGCTTCCCGACGTCGTGCAGGAGCCCGGCGGCGAAGGCCTGCTCGGGCGAGAGCGTCGCCGCCGGGGAGCGGCCCGCGAAGTGCTTCGCCAGGGCCGCGGTCATCAGGGCGTGGCGCCAGAAGTCCCGGCGGTCCAGGACGACCTTCGCCTTCTCCGCGGGCGGGAAGAGGCGGATCGCGCGCTGCAGCAGGGCGACGTTCCCGAACGCGGCCGGCCCGAGAAGCTCCATCGCGGCCTTCAGGCCGGTCACGCGGCGGGGGATTCCGAAGTAGGAGCTGTTCGCGATCCGGAGAATCTCCTCCGTCGCCGCGCGGTCCGCTCCCAGAAGGGACGAGACGAGGTCGATCTCGGCCCGGTCCCCCTCGCGCATCGCCAGGGCGCGCCGCACCGCGTTGGGGAGCGGCGGCAGCTGCGTCAGTCCGTCCAGGACGAGCAGCGCCTTCTGGTGGATGCGCTCGTTCATCGCGCTCCTCTAGTGGACGTTTTCGACGACGTCGACGAGGCCGTAGGCCTTCGCCTCCTCCGCGGACATGAAGTTGTCGCGGTCGGTGTCGCGCTCGATTTCCTCTTCGGTGCGGCCGGTGTGCTTCGCGAGGATCCGGTTCAGCTCCTGGCGGATGCGCAGCATCTCGTCGGCCTGGATCTGCACGTCGGTCGCGGGGCCGTAGTACTGCCCGCTGATCAGCGGCTGGTGGATCATGATGCGCGCGTGGGGCCAGCTGAAGCGCTTGCCCGCGGTCCCGGAGGCCGCCAGCACGGCGCCCATCGAGGCCGCCTGCCCGCAGACCACCGTCCGCACGTCCGACTCCACGGACTGCATCGCGTCGTAGATCGCGAGCCCGCTGGAGATCACGCCGCCCGGGCTGTTGATGAACAGGGTGATGTCGTCGTGGTTCAGGCTGTCGAGGTAGAGCAGCTGCTGGACCAGGTTCTTCGCGGTGTCGTCGTCCACGCCGTCCCACAGGAACAGCTTGCGGTTCTTCGCGAAGTACTCCAGGCGCTCGCGCGCGACCGAAAGCCCCTCGAGCGTCTTCTCGACGTCCTTCCCCTTCTTCTCTTCTTCGCCTTCTTCCGTCATCATCGTTTCCTCTCCCATGTCGTGCCCTGCGGGCCGTCCTTGAGTTCGATTCCCCGCTTCGCGAGGTCGTTCCGGATCTCGTCGGCGCGCGCGAAGTCCTTCGCCTTCTTCGCCGCCGCGCGTTCGGCCACGAGCGCGTCGATCTCCGCGACCTCGGAATCCTCCGCGGCGGCGGGCGCGGCCTCCTCTTCGCAATCGAGCTTCAGCCCGAGCACGCGGTCGAAGTCCAGGACGAGCGCGCCGCGCTCCTCTTCGGACACGGCGTCGTCGCGGACCGCGGAGTGCAGCAGGCCCAGCGCGGCGGGGATGTTCAGGTCGTCGCCCACGGCCTGCGCGAACCGTTCCTTCCACTTCAGCGCGGCCTCGGAGGAGATCTTCGCGTCCGCGGCGAGCGCCCTGGCGACCAGGGGCGTGGTCCGCTTGCGCAGGGCCAGGCGGCTCTTCCGCGCGGACTCCAGCGACTCGAACGAGAACGAGAGGTAGTTGCGGTAGTGGCTGCCGAGCGCGAAGTAGCGGTAGTCCATCGGCGAGAAGCCGCGCTTGACCAGGCTGTCCACGGTGAGGAACTCGCCCGTGCTCTTGCTC
>JAGCEZ010000015.1 GCA_017650365.1 Fibrobacterales bacterium
CTCGACGACGTCTGCGCGATGGGCTTCGACACGGTCTACCTCACCCCCATCCACCCCGTCGGCCAGACCAACAAGAAGGGGCCGAACAACTCGCTGCACGCGCGCCCCGAGGACCCCGGCTGCCCCTACGCGGTCGGCAACACGAAGGGCGGCTGGGGCGACGGCGGCTCCATGGACATCGAGCGCTCGCTGGGCACGTGGGAGCAGTTCCACGACTTCGTCGCCGAGGCGAAGGGGCGCGGCCTGAAGCTGGCGCTCGACATCGCGCTCAACTGCTCGCCCGACCACCCGCACGTCCAGAGCCACCCCGAGTGGTACTGCCACGAGGCCGACGGCACCATCAAGTTCGCCGAGAACCCGCCGAAGAAGTACGAGGACATCTACCCCTACGACTACTTCAACGAGAACTGGAAGGCGCTCTGGACCGAGCTCCGCGACATGATCCTCTTCTGGGCCGGCGAGGGGTTCACCTTCTTCCGCATCGACAACCCGCACACCAAGCCGTTCCAGTTCTGGGAATGGCTGATCCGCGAAGTCAAGCTCGTCCGGCCCGACGTGGTCTTCCTGGCCGAGGCCTTCACCCGCCCGAAGATCATGAAGCGCCTCGCGAAGGTCGGCTTCGACATGAGCTACACCTACTTCACCTGGCGCAACGAGAAGTGGGAGCTCGAGGAATACCTCAAGGAGCTGACGACCCGCCCGCTCTCCGAGACGATGCGCGGCATCTTCTTCCCCACGACGCCCGACATCCATCCGAAGATCCTCTGGAACGCGCCGCGCGAGGCCTTCATGGTCCGGCTGATGCTCGCGGCCACGCTCGACAGCGCCTACGGCATGTACAACGGGTTCGAGCTCTGCGAGAACGAGCCCTTCCCCGGCGGGATCAAGGACGAGCTCGCGAACTCCGAGAAGTACGACTTCAAGGTGCGCGACTGGAACGCGCCCGGGAACATCAAGGGCTTCGTCGCGCGCATCAACGAGATCCGCAGGTCGAACCCGGCGATGGCCGAGTACGACAACCTGCGCTTCCACTACGCCGACAACCCGCAGATCATGTGCTACTCCAAGCGCGACGAGAAGACCGGCAACACGATGCTCTTCGTCGTCAACCTCGACCCGTACCACGTGCAGAGCGCCTGGTGCTCGTTCGACCTCGGCGCGCTGGGGATCCGCTCGCAGGGCGCCTGGCAGGTCGAGGACCTGCTGACCGGCGAGCGGTACACGTGGGAGGGCAACCGCGCGTTCGTCAAGCTCGACCCGAAGAAGAGCGTCGGCCACGCGCTCAAGGTCCTGTAGGAGGCCCGCATGGCGCTCAAGGTCAAATGCCCCTGCTGCCAGGCGACGATCACGGTGGACGAGGCGACCGGCGAGGTCCTCTCGCACGAGGAGTTCAAGCGCGAGCTCAAGGACCTGGGGACCTTCCTCGAAGAGCAGAAGAACCGCTCCTCCGCCCTCGACGACAAGTTCAAGGCCGCGCAGGAGGCGCAGAAGCGCCGGCAGGAGCTGCTGCAGAAGAAGTTCGACCTCGCGAAGGAAAAGCCCGACGACGGATCCGCCCCGCGCGGCATCCTGTGGGACTAGGCCTCCGCCGGCGTTCGGAGCGCGATTCCGGCCGTCTCGCCCCCCGCGGCCGCGCGGAAATCGCACAAAAAGTGTCACTCGCCCCACGGGAAACAGGTGTATATTTCTTCACATGGAAAACCGAGGGAACGGAACCGTCACAGGAAACGGCAAGCGCCGCAGCGTCTTGAACGCACTGTCCGCTTTTAATCCGAATTACCCCCCCCGCGTAAAGTTTAGTTTACAATCCATTCAAACCCGCCGTCGCGACACCACTTGCCGCGCGGCCTCTTCGTCGTGCGCGAATCGCGCGGCGCAGACAGTCCCCGGACTTTCCACTATCCGACGAAGCGATGCGCAATCTTCGCCTTCGCTGGACTTTTGCCCTTGAACAACACGAGAGGAGAACCACGATGAAAACGAAACTCGGACTGCTCGCGACCTCGGCCCTCGCTGCGCTGTCGCTCCTCGGCTGCGGAGACGAAACGACGAACGTCACCGGACTGCAAACCGTCGCCAATCTGCAGGAGGCGGGCAAGTGCGCCGCCGGCGACATGGTTCTGAACCTCGAAGACTCGCAGGTCTACATCTGCGGCGCCGACAACCAGTGGAGCGTGCTGAAAGGCGAAAAGGGCGATGCAGGCGCTCCCGGCGAAAAGGGAGACAAGGGCGACCGCGGCGAGAAGGGCATCCAGGGAATTCAGGGGCTGGACGGTTCCTCGTGCGCGGGTTCCGTCATCGACGACGGCATCGTGATTCTCTGCGGCGGCGTTGCCGTGGATACGCTCCGGAACGGCGCCGATGGCGCGCAGGGCATTCAGGGCGAGAAGGGGGACAAGGGCGACACCGGTGCTCAAGGCATCCAAGGCGAAAAGGGAGACAAGGGCGATACCGGCGCACAAGGCCCCCAAGGCGAGAAAGGGGACAAGGGCGACAAAGGAGACACCGGTGCGCAGGGCGAACAGGGGCCGCAGGGCATCCAGGGCGAAACGGGCGCACAGGGCCCTCAGGGCGAGCAGGGCATTCAGGGGATTCAGGGCAACGACGGTTCCTCCTGCACAGGGACGTCGATCGACGGCGGCGTGATCATCTCCTGTGGCGGCGTGGCCGTCGATACGCTCTGGAACGGCACGAACGGCCAAGATGGTGCTGATGGCGCCAACGGCGCCGACGGCACGAGCTGCACGGTCACCAAAGAAGGCAACACGGCGACCATCACCTGCGGCGACAGCGTGGTTTACATCTATGATGGCGTGACCGGCGCGCAAGGGCCTCAAGGCGAACAAGGGCCGCAGGGCGAAGCCGGTCAGAACGGTCAGGACGGCCAGAACGGTCTCGACGGCACCGGATGCTCGGTCAGCAAGAGCAACGACACCACCTATGTGATCTGCGGCGCCGACACCGCCCGCGTGCTGGACGGAGCGAACGGCACGGACGGCGCCGATGGCGCCAATGGCACGAGCTGCACGGTCACCAAAGAAGGCAACACGGCGACCATCACCTGCGGCGACAGCGTGGTCTACATCTACGATGGCGCCACCGGTGCGCAAGGGCCTCAGGGCGAACAAGGTCCGCAAGGCGAAGCCGGTCAGAACGGTCAGGACGGCCAGAACGGTCTCGACGGCACTGGATGTTCGGTGAGCAAGAGCAACGACACCACCTATGTGGTCTGCGGCGCCGACACCGCCCGCGTGCTGGACGGAAAGAACGCGTGGCCGGCCTATTGCAACGGAAGTGGCTACGATCCCTCAACACAATATTGTCAGAATGCTTCGTCCGTTGCCGAATTTGGCACATTGACGGATAGTCGAGACTCCAAGAGCTACAAGACGGTCGTCATCGGCACTCAGACCTGGATGGGCGAAAACCTGAACTACGTATACAAGGTGAACGGTTCGACCTACAGCAACTGGTGCTACAACAACTCCACCGACAGTTGCGCCAAGTATGGACGGCTCTATAGGTGGCCCGCGGCGATGGACTCGGTGACCACTGGTTGCGGTCTTAACAATAGATGTGCTGCATCCGCAGGAAAGGTTAAGGGTATCTGCCCCACGGGTTGGCATCTTCCGAGCCACGCCGAATGGAATACGCTGTTCACTGCTGTTGGCGGGCAAAGCACGGCCGGGACAATGCTTAAATCGACTACGGGTTGGCGCAACGACGGCAACGGCACGGATGCCTACGGGTTCTCGGCGCTCCCTTCCGGCGACAAGGACGCCGGCAGCACGAACTTCTACCATGCGGGCCTCAACGCGCTCTTCTGGTCCTCCTCCGAGTACGACGATACCAACGCGTACCGCATGGTCCTGAGATACCAGGGCGCGGACGCGGGCCAGGACAGATACATCAAGAACGGCGGCTATGCAGTGCGCTGCGTGAAGGACTAGGGCGAGCAGAAAACACAACTGCAGCGCATTTGCACCGCAATGGAGGGTATGACGCGATGGTGAAATACGCCCCAAACCAAGGAGGCCTTTATGCCGATAAGCAAGCGAACCTATAACGAGCTGAAACGACGTTTTGGCGATTGCGCGAGTTGGGCGATTTGGAATGATCCCGCCCCAGGTAAAAGCGAAACGAGAAACTGCTCGGAGTTTATTGGCCCGGAAGCTATTTTGGATAATGAGTCGAAAGTCCTTTCGTCACTCAACGACAAATACATGTTTGTTGGCTTGAACCCGTCAGGTGAAAAACCGAAGGCCAAACAGCCCAAATGGAATAGTTTCCATGTAACCTGCAATGACGCGAGGTTGCGGCTGGCGCTGAAAGGCACTCGGCATTGGGGCTCCTATTTGACTGATTTCGTGAAAGGCCACTTTGATTCCGTTTCCGGAAGGGTTAATCCGAACGAAACGAAAACAAAGAAGGCTATGAATGATTTGACCAGAGAACTTGAGCTTCTGCGAAATGTCGAAATAATTTTCGCAATGGGTCACAAGGCCGAGAGATTTCTGAGAAGCTTTTGCGAAAGCCGCAAGAACCGGTTTCCAAATCTGAAGGTGGCCTATTTCCCGCATTACTCTATGCGCTGTTCCATCAACAGCTACTTGGCCAAGGCCCGGGAAGCGCTAAAAGCGGCCTACAAATAGGCGCTTGGGGTTCAGCTCCATCGCCTTGGCTTCGTTCTTTTGGCGGCTTTTTCGGCCATGTCCGCGTTCTTCAGAAAACACCGAGCGTCTTCGCCGAGGGGGAATGCGACGAAAAGGATAATGTGCAAATTTTGCACGTTAATCGGCGCAGCCGCCCTGTCGCCTTTTACAGCCTGGACGTGATTATCTCCGTCGGCTATCGCGTGAAATCACCGCAGGGAACGCGATTCAGGCGTTGGGCACCCAGGTTCTGACACGTTATCTTCTTGAATGTCGCGCGGTCTTTCGCCGTGCTGCTCGTCGAGAGCGAGAAGAAGTCGATCCTGCTCGTCGACAACCGGGCGACCGTCAAGACGCTGAACATCCTCGCCAGGAAGCGCAAAGGCGAAGCGCTTCGCCTTCGCGAAGATGGACGCGGAGGAGATTCCGGAAATCAGGAAAAAGGCAGGGTTGGCGGTTGGTCCCCGACGACTGGACGCCGGCTCTACAGCGCCTTGATTTCCTCTTCGGAGAGGCCGGAATAGGCGGCGATGCGTTCCACGGGAACGCCGTCGGCCAGCATCGCCTTGGCCATTTCGCGCCGAGCCTCGGCGCGAACTTCCGCAACGGCTTCCGCACGGACCTTGTCGCGAAGTTCCTCGATGAAATCGGGGTTGTCCTTGATGAAGGCGTTCCGCAGAGCGTTTCTGTCCCAGATTTCGTGGTACATGTGCTGGTAGGCCTCGAATTCCCTCTTGGTGAAGTTAGATACTCGCGAAGACTCCGTCAAACGGGCGAATTTCCTCTCGTCGAGCGCGTCGGGCAGCTTTTTGAGCCGATTGAGATAGCGGAAGAAAAAGAGCCATTTGCTGATGTTGTCCGAAGTCTTCTCGATGAAGAACGGCACTTTGGAGAGTTCGAGAATAGTGAAGTTGTAGAGGTCCATCAGCTGCTCGCCGGTCTTCAGGTCCGTGACGGTGCCGCGATGGACGGGCCGGTCATCATGAAAGACCTCTTCCCGCGATATGGCGATGACGTACGTCGGCTTGACTTCGAAGTTCCAGTCTTCGCCCTTCTCCGACTGATTCGCGACCATCATTCCCGCGTAGAAGCCAAGGCGCTTGATGAAGTTCTCCATGCGCCTGATCTGCACTTCGATTTCGATGAGATTTCCCCGGTCGTCGGCGCAGTGGAGGTCGAAGATGGCCGTGCGGCTCTTCGCGCTCCCGCTGAAGTTCTGCGCCACGTTTCGGGTGTGGACGGTCTGGATGGGGTGTTTGAGCTGGGGCCCGAGGACGTCGTTCAGCAGGTTGACGAGGTCTTTCCTGCTGGCCTTGTCGTCGGGATTGAAGGCCTTCTTGAAAGCGAGATCGACGGTCAGGTCGGCGTAGGGGCTCTGTTCGCCCTCCTGGACCAGACACTCTTGAAGGGAATTTTGCTGAGACTTGGGTTCTTTCATATGTTCTCCTGGTATCCCCGAAAATGGGGAACGCCAGGAGCGATTCGAACCCGCGCGGGCAGGATATAGGAAGTTCGTTTGAACAATTTCAAGGGATTTTGTTGTAAAATAAAAGATTAGGGACCAGTTCCTAGTCGCCAATCACGATTCTAGTTTTTGCCCCATGGCTCTTCTCCTGATCTACTTCCTGGTCCTCGGGCTCGTCTGCCTCCGCGACCTGTTCCGCGTGAAGGACTTCGACGACTACGTGGTCGCGGGACGCAGGCAGTCCGCGCCGTTCGTCTTCATGAGCCTGATGGCGACCGTCCTCGGGGCCTCGGCCACGGTGGGCGTCGCGGCGCGCGCGGAGGCGATCGGCTTCCCCGCGTTCTGGTGGCTCGGCGCCGGCGCCCTCGGGCTGGCGCTGCAGGCGGCGTTCCTGAGCCGGCCGGTCCACGACCTCGACGTGCGCACGCTTCCCGAACTCGCGGAGAAGACCGTCGGGAAGGCCGGGCGGAAGCTCGTCGCGGGCGTGATCGCCGTCTCCTGGATCGGGATCGTCGCGGCGCAGTTCGCCGCGGTCGCGGGCTTCGTCGGGCTCGTGCTCGGGCACGACGCGGGAACGGCGTCGGTCCTCGCCGCTTCGGCCGTCGTGACCGTCTACACGCTTCTGGGCGGACAACTCTCCGTCGTCCGCACCGACGCGCTGCAGTTCGCGGTTCTGGCGATCGGGTTCGCCGCCGCGGCCGTCTGGCTCTTCGGCGGGTTCTCGGGCGCGGAGGCCGCGGCGGGCGCCCCGGCCCCGGAGGGGTTCGCCCTCCTGAACGAGAGGTTCGGCGCCGCCGACCTGGCGGCAACGCTCCTCACCGTCGGCGGCGCCTACTTCCTCGGGCCCGACGTCATCTCGCGGAACCTCGTGGCCCGAGACGCCAGCGCGGCCCGCCGGGCCGTCGCCGCGGGGAGCGTCGCCGTCGCGCTCTTCGGCGTCCTCGTCGTCTCGCTCGGCCTGTGGGCCGCGGCCTGGGCTCCGAACGCCCCGGGCGAATCGGTCAATCCGCTCTTCCGCCTCGTCTCCGGAACGCTCCCCCTCCCGCTCGCGGCGCTCCTCTCCGTCGGGCTCCTCTCCGCGCTTCTCTCCTCCGCCGACACCTGCCTCGTCAACTCCGCCGCCATCTTCGGGAGCGACATCCTCGGCACGCGCCGCGTCTCCACGATCCGCCTGCTCGTCGTCGCAATCGGAGGCGCCGCGACGTTCCTCGCGCTGCAGGGAAAGGGCGTCATCGGGCTCCTGACGACGGCCTACTCCGTCTACACGCCGGGAATCGTGGCGCCGCTGGCCGTCGCGATCGTCGCGCGCGGGAAGTTCGACGTGAAAAGGCCCGCGTGGTACGCGGGCGTCTGCCTGGGCGGCCTCTGCGGGCTCGTCCCCGCGCTGCTCTCGACCGCGGGAATCGCCGCGCCCGCGTGGCTCCCCAACGCCGGCATCGCGGTCTCGCTCGCCTTCGCGCTCGCGAGCCTGAGGAGACCAGTCGCCAGTGCGGAATCAGCGACCGGGTCCTAGTCGCCAGGGACTAGTGCGAATGATGGCGCCTGCGGCGCGATGTGTTTTCCGTCGCCCGCTTGACGCGACGGACGGTGTGCTTGATTTTCCCGACCAGGAAGTTCAATTCCAGCGAAGATTCCGTTTCGACGGTGCCGACGTCCGGCATGACGATGTCGGCCAGCGTTTCGCCAAAGTGGCGCATCTTGCCGTTCCGCCTGCGCGCGTCGGTTTCCGCATGCAGTTCGACCAGTTCCCGCTTCAGCCCGCGCACCTTCGCGAACGTCTCGATGACGGCGAACGTCGCCTCCGTGGCCCGTCGGCACTTCAGAACTGTCGCGAGCATGTACAGCCCCTTCTCCGTGAACGCCTTGTAGTTGTACTTGGAATGCGCGCCTCTCCCTCCGGACTCTAAGGACGAAAATTTCGACCTTAAAGCGCGCGACTCCTCCGCGTCGAGCTCGAACATGTAGTCCGGCGGGAACTTGTCCGGGTTGTTGCGGACCGCTTCGTTCACCCGCTTCGTCTCGACGCCGTACAGCTCCGCGACGTCTGCGTCGATAATCGCTGGCAGCCCCCGGACGTCGACGATCTTTCGTCTGACGTCTTCGTACGGAATGGCGTTTGGAACCGAGGCGACCGCGGCGGTCACGTTGCTCTTCGCCGCCCGGCGCTTCTTGCTTTCGACGTCTTTCATGTCTGCTCCTGGTATCCCCAAAATGGGGAAAATCCAGGAGCGATTCGAACCCGCGCGGGCAGGATATAGGAAGTTTGTTTGAATAATTTCAAGTGTTAGGTTGTAAAATAAAAGATTGGGGGCCAGGTCCTAGATTTCCACTGGCTACTGGGGCCTGGCGACTGGTCACTTCCATTCCACTGGCTACTGGGGCCTGGCGACTGGCCACTAAACTGGGACGAGCCGGACTTGAACCGGCGACTACCCGATTATGAGTCGGGGGCTCTAACCGACTGAGCTATCGTCCCGACGGGCAATGTAGAAAATCGGCCTAGGCCCCTTCGTCGGCGCGGCCTTCCGCGCGGGCCTCGTCGCCGGACTCCGCAGGCGCGGCGGGAACGCCGAGGTTCTCGGGCCGGAACGCGCTCGGGCGCAGGTCGAAGGGCAGCAGCTTCAGCAGGATCGGCAGCAGGATCATCCCGCCGGGAAGCGCGAAGATCGCGAGCGCGGGAATCGTCTTGACGACGTCGGTCAGCTGTTCGCGGACCTTCGCCCACTCCTCGTCGGTCAGCTTCGCGTGGGAGCTCTTCGCCAGGAGCGCGGCGAGCTCGCCGGTCTGGCGGATCTCGACGACGACGGCGGCGAGGTTGCGCCGGACCGCCGCCTCGACGACTGCGGGAGAGAAATTGCGAAGCGTGCCGCGGATCGCGCCCTGCAGGCCCGCCTTCCCTTCCGCGCCCCGAGCCGGCACCGTCTCAGCCATCCGTCCGGGACCCTACTTCTGCCGGATCTCGACGAGTTCGACGGCGAAGACGAGCTCCGCGTTCGGCGGAATCGAGCCCGCGCCCTGCGCGCCGTAGCCCAGCTGCGGCGGAATGCGGAGCAGCCGCTTCTCCCCGACCTTCATCCCGGCCACGCCGAGGTCCCAGCCCGAAATCACGTGGCCCGCGCCGAGCGCGAAGGCGAACGGCTCGCCGCGCGAACGCGACGTGTCGAAGCGCGTGCCGTCGGCCAGCCAGCCCGTGTAGTGCACGGCCACCTCGTCGCCGGCCTTCGCGGCCGCCTCGCCCGAACCGGAGTCCGCCACGGCGTAGCGCAGGCCCCGCGGGCCGTCGATCCAGGCGACCGAATCGACCGCGGGGAAGAGGTCGAACGCGTCGGAGGGCGTCGCCCCCTTGTGGTCCAAGAGCTCCACGCGGAAGAGCAGCGTGGAGTGCGGGGGGATCTTCGGGCCGGTCATCGCCCCGTAGCCCATGTAGGGCTGGATCCGCATCAGGCGGACGCCGCCGCGGCGCATGCCGACGAGGCCCTTCTCCCAGCCGGGAATCGTCTGGCCCGCGCCGAGCACGACGGAGACCGGCTTGCCCTGCAGCTTGCTCGTCGCGAAGCGCGTGCCGCCCGGGAGCCAGCCCGTGTAGTGGACCGTCAGTTCGTCGCCGTCCTTCGCCTCGTCGCCGAGGCCGGTCTTCTCGTCGAAGACCTCCACGCCGGGCGTGTTCTGCGTCCACTTGATCTTCTTCGGGTCGAAGAGGGAGTCCTGCGCCAGCCCCGCCTCGCGCGAGAGGAGCTCCACCTCGAACCGCAGCGTGGAGTTCGGGGGGATCACGCCGAGGTCCTGCGAACCGTAGCCGAAGGCCGGCGGCACGTGGAGCAGGCGCTTTTCGCCGACCTTCATCCCGGCAAGGCCGACGTCCCAGCCCTTGATGGCCTCTCCGCCGCCGAGCACGAACGTCAGCGGCTCGCCGCGGGAGCGGGAATCGTCGAAGGGGTCGCTGATCCGCTTCTCGCTCCGCTCCACCCAGCCCGTGGAATGCACCGTCAGCCGGTCGCCCTTCCGGCACTCCTCGCCCGAGCCCTCCGCGAGGACCTCGGCCCGGAGGCCGTTCCCGAAGTCGATCGTCCGGGGGGAGGCGCTTTCGAGGGATTCCGCCCGAAGCGGGGAGACGAGGAACGCGACGAGGGCGAAAACGACGGATTCAAGCGATTTGCGCACCATGAAACTCCAGAAAAACGGCCGTCGGCGCCGCCTGGGGCTTGCCGGGCACGCCATAATATTAGTTATTACTTTTCGAGCGTTCAGACCAGGTGCCGGGATGATTTCCATCGTCTTTCTCTCCGTCGTCGTCGTTCTCGCCCTCGTTCTCGTGGGCGTGGGGCTCTACTACGCGCTGCAGAAGAAGCAGACGGAGGAGGAGCCCAAGCCCCAGCAGTTCAACTCCGGGGCCTTCTCCATCGTCAGGGTCTCGCCCGAGGCGGCGTTGCGCGCCGCGCGCCCGACCGCGGACGAGGTCTTGAAGTTCCTCGCGCAGGAGCATCCCGAAATCGGCGAAAAGAGGCGCGCCGGACTGGCCGAGCTCTGGGAAGCCTCCATCCTCGAGAGCGTCGCCGCCGTGGACAAGGGCGACCGCGACGGCCGGAACACCTACCGCTACGAAGTCCCCGAGGACCAGCGCGCCCTCCTCCCCTCCCTCGGGCAGGACGTCTACATCACGCGCGAAACGATCTTCAACCATCCCGAGCTCCTTCCCCCCTTCTTCGTCGGGTGCCGCGCGCGCCTGGTCTTCAAGGAGGCCGACAGCGCCCTCCTGGGCGAAGGCGCGAAGAGCGACTGGCAACCTCTCCTCCCCTCCGCGGACGGCAAATATGACCTCCCCGACTGGCGCACGCTGCCTCCGAACCTCGATTGAGCTTCTCCTGCTGGCCGCGGGAATCTCGTGGAGCGCCGCGAACACGGCGGTGATCACCCTCGCCATGCCGATCGGCGCCCGCCAGATGTCGATGGGCGAATCGGGCACCGCGCTCCCCGAAGACGCGTTCGCCGTCTGGTGGAACCCCGCCGGGCTGGCCGTCGGCCCCGTCGCCGACGAGTGGTCCCTCTCCCTGCCCCACCCCGGAGACAGCCCCGTCCGCAACCTCTCCACCAAGGAGAAGCGCGGCTTTCTCGGCAGCGCCGAAGTCTGGGCCGGCGCGGACAAGGACCTCTGGCACTTCAAGGACAACACCTGGCGCAATTGGTGGGAGGTCTCGCTCGAAGAGGGGCAGACCCTGCGCGGGGCCCTCAAGCGCTTCGTCGGCGGCGAGGAGGGGATCGACACCCTCCTGGTGCGGCTGCGGAAGTACAACGGCGTCGCCACCGCCGCGGAAGAGGAGGAGCTGACGGACGTGCGGCTCCCCTGGAGCCTGGTGCTGAAGGACAGCGTGACCGCCGTGCACTACGAGGCGGGCAGCGACCGCGTCTGGGTCGGCACCGACCGCGGGCTCTGGCGCTTCGACGGCGCGGGCTGGAAGAAATACGCGACCGAGCTCGGCGAGCGGCGGATCAACCAGATCCTCTCCGTCGGGGCGACGGTCTGGATCGCGACCGACGACGGCCTTTTCCGGTTCCGCCGCTCGGTGATGACGCGCAAGGGCACGGTCTTCGGCGCGCAGCAGAAGTTCACGGCGCTCGCCTGGTCCGAAAGCCGGCGCGAACTCTGGGCCGCCGTGGACGGCGCCGGCGTCGCGCGCCTGCAGCCCGCGCCCGAGGAGGGCGACGGCAAGGACCGCTGGGCGCTCTTCGGGAGCGGCGACGGCCTGCTCTCCACGCGGACGAAGAAGCTGGTCGTCGACGACCACGACCACGTCTGGGCGCTGCACGAGACCGGGCTGTCGCGCTTCACGCAGCTGCGCTGGGAGCAGACGCAGTTCGAGCAGACGGTCCTCTCCGACCTCTCGGCCGACTCGCGCGGCAACCTCTGGATCGCGTCGGACCAGGGCGTCTGGAAGCACAAGCCCGCCTACCGGACCGCGCTCGACAAGAAGTCCGAGACCGACGGCGAGGGCTCCGGCCAGGGCAAGTGGACCCACTACCACCGGGGCAACGGGCTCGCCAGCGCCGACGTGAAGGCCGTGGAGCCGCGCGGCGACGACGTCTGGCTGATCACCGCCGCGGGCGTGGAGCGCTTCCACCAGGCGCGCAACCAGGTCGGCCTCTTCTACGAGAACCTCCTCCCCCGCTTCAACATCGACAACCTCTACCACCTCGGCGCCGTGGGCACCTTCCCGCTGGGCGACTGGGGCACCATCGGCGGCTTCGTGAACTTCGTCTCGTTCGGCGAGGCGACCATCGAGAGCGACAACGGCGCCGCCGCGCAGACCTTCAACAGCACCGAAATCGTCGCCGGCGTCTCCTACGGCACCCGGCTGACCCGCCGGCAGTCGCTGGGCGTCTCGTTCCAGTTCCTCTACTCCGACCTCACGAGCGGCGTGGCCGGGCAGGAGGACGCGACCACGGCGAGCTACGCGGTCTCGGTGGGCTGGCTGATGCGCGACATCTTCATCCCCCGCCTGAGCGCGGGCGTGGTCGTCGCCAACATGGGCCCGGACGTCTACTACGTGGACAAGAGCCAGAGCGACCCCATCCCGCTCACCTGGCGCTTCGGGCTGGCCTGGGTGCCGATCCAGCTCGCCGACCACCGCCTCTCGGTGACCGCGGACTACTCGCGCGAATCGGTCCACATCGGCAAGGACGGCGAGGTGGACCCGTTCTACGTGGCGATGTGGAGCTCCTGGTTCGATCCCGAAAGCGGCTCGGGCCCGGCCGACGCCTTCCAGGAGGGCCAGGTCGGCTTCGGCGTGGAGTACATCTACTCCAACACGCTCGCCCTGCGCCTGGGCTACCTGCACGACTACCCCTTCAGCGGCATCGAGACCGGGCGGCGCGAGCTCGACATGGGCGTGGGGCTGATGATCTCGGACCTCTGGCAGCTCGACGTGGCGATGATCAAGGAGCTCAACGCCAACGACGCGCGCGACGGCCAGGCCCGCATCTCGATGATCTTCAAGTTCTGATGCGGACGCGCGAACGGAAAAGAGCGGAGCCCGGGGCTCCGCTCTTCGTCTTTCCGGGGAGGGCGGCTACTGCGCCAGGATGCGCGCCTCGGTGCGGCGGTTCATCGCCTTGCCTTCCTTGGTCGCGTTGGAGACCTTGGGCTGGGTTTCGCCGTAGCCGCGCGCGGTCAGCCGGTCGGCGGGCACGCCCTTCTTGACCAGGTAGTTGCGCACCGCCTCGGCGCGGGCCTGCGAGAGCTTCATGTTCGACTCGTCGTTGCCCACGTCGTCGGTGTGGCCGGCGATCTCGATGCGGACGTTGGGGTTCTTGATCATCCCCTCGGCCACGGGGTCGAGCTTGGCGAACGAGCCGGGCTTGAGGGTGGCCTTGCCGGTGTCGAAGTTGACGTCCTTCAGCTCGATGTGCTCGTTGTCGAAGTAGAACTGCAGCTCGCCGGTGATCTCGTCGTCGGTCTCGGGAATGCGCGGCACCTTGCACTCCTTGCAGGCGAAGGGGCCGATGGCCGTGCCCATCTCGACGGTGTAGGAGCCGGCGTGCAGGCGGACCACCGCCATGCCGTAGTCGTTGGTCTGGGCGTTCACGTCGCCGCCCTTCGACTTGAAGGTGATGGGCTGGCGGGCGGCCGGCTTGGTCATCTGCGGGTCGGAGAAGACCTTCACGGTCATCACGGCGGGGTTCTGCGCGAAGGCCGAGGCGGCCAGGGCCAGAGCGAGCGAAATCGCGGCTTTCTTCATCGTTCGGATTCCGGGAAAAGGGTTGAACCGGCCCAATTTAGACACAAAACCCGCCGCGGGCAACAAAAAGAAGGCTCCCTCGCGGAAGCCTTCTCTCTTTTACATCCGAGCCACGGCGCGGCCGTCCGCGCCGATCCCTAGTTCAAGTCCGCCAGGTAGCCGATCGGGCGGCCGGAGACGGTGAAGTCGCTTTCGATGGTCAGCTTGAGGCTGCCGGTCGCGGGGATCGTCACCGTCGCGCTTTCGCCGGGCAGCAGCCCCTTGAGCGATTCGCCGCCGCGCGTGCCGTTCACGGCCACGTAGGCGTCGCGGTAGAGCGGGGCGACCCCTTCGTTCTTGATCGTGACGCGCGCCTGGTCGTCGGTGCGTTCGAACGCCGTCACGCGGAACTTGTAGCCGCTCGCCAGGGCCGCTTCGAGGAACCGCTCCTTGGTGCCGTAGCTCCCGGTCGGGGCGTCGTTGGCGATCATGAAGGAGACGTGGTACTTGGAGGCCATCTGTTCCCAGGTCACGCCGTACATGCCGCTCGGCTTGAGGAAGTTCTTCTGGTCGCTGGAGCTGTAGTAGCTGACTTCGCCGCCCATGGGGGCGTTCTTCCAGCGGTTCGTGTAGTTCAGCGCGATCCAGTTGCCTTCGTTGTAGCCTTCGCCCTGCGACTTTTCGTGTTCGCTGTGCATGAAGGAGTCGTCGAAGAGGCCGAAGTCGAGGCCCATCAGCGTGGAGGAACCGACGATCGGAGTGTATTCGTCGTCCGCGGCGTCGATGGAGACCGCCCAGGGCAGGCTCTTGAAGAGCGTGTCGACGTGGCGGAGGAAGTTCCTCTGGTACTCCTTGTCGGGGAAGTTGGTCCCCAGCTTCAGGGTCGTGCCGTAGATGTGGTACTCGCCCCAGTGGCCGAAGCCCACTTCGAGGAGCGCGAGGCGCGGGTCGTTGTCGTACCGCTTGGCGAAGTCGGCGTAGAAGCGGCGGGTGAACGACTTCAGCGAGTCGTTGCTCCAGTCGGCGTACCAGGTGGGGCCGTCGCCGCCGGGGTTCGAGGCGTAGGTCTCGTGGTAGTCCGACCGCGCCTTGAGATAGGCGGGAACCGCGGTGGTCCCGGGATTGCGCGAGTCGATCACGGTGTTGTTCGGATATTCGTAGGTGAAGCGGACGATCGCCTGGTGGCCGCGCCCGGAGACGGAGTTCAGCAGCGATTCGAACCACGACCAGTCGTAGTCGATCGATCCGTCGGACTTCTGACCCTTCACCACCTTCGAGGGCCAGCAGTAGGCGTATTCCATCGAGATCGAGTTGGCGTAGCTCGAGGCCTTGCTGTTGTCCGACCAGAGGACGAGGCCGGTCATCGGCTGCGCGGTCGAGATCGTCGACTTCAGCGAGACGGAGCGCCAGGAGGCGTTCGCGCTGGAGGAGGAGCTGGGCTTCTGGGAGCTGGAGGAGACCTTCTGGCTCGAGCTGCTGGAAGAGACTTTCTTCGAGCTGCTGGAGCTGGAGACCTTCTTGGAGGAGCTGGAGGAACTGGCCTTCTGCGAGCTCGAGGAAGAGACCTTCTGACTGCTGGAGCTGGAGACCTTCTGCGAGGAGGAGCTGACGCCCTGGCCGCAGACGCCGACGGATTCGTAGACGGGCCAGCTGCCATTGGCGCCGTAGACGGAGTGGTCGGGCTTGTAGTAGTAGCAGAAGGAGCCCTGGCCGACCTTGCACTGGTAGGCGTTGCCGGTGGTACCGGAGACGGCCACGACGGGGCCTTCGCTCCAGTTGCCGTTCACGAGGTAGAGGGACGACGACCAGGCCTTGCAGACGACGTTGCCGGAGGCGGCCGACGAGCTGGAGACCTTCGCGCTGCTGGACGAGCTCGCCTTCTGGCTCGACGACGAAGAGCTGGCCTTCTTGGAAGAGCTGGACGAGCTGACCTTCTGCGAGCTGGAGGAGCTGGCCTTCTGGCTCGAGGAGGAGGACGAAACCTTCTTGGAGCTGGAGGAGACGGCGACCGAGGAGTTGCCGGAGGAGCCGCATTCGCCCAGCTTGGTCCAGGCGTAGGTGACGGGCGTGTGGCCCGTGCCGACGTTGCAGAAGTAGGGGACGTAGGCGCAGGTGTAGAGCGAGTTGTTCCAGACGGCCTGGTAGCCGCGGGTCGACCAGTCGACGCCGGTGGCGAAGGCGGGGACGCCGTCGCAGGTGGAGGGAACGGGCGCGGCGGCGGGAGCGGCGGATTCGGAGACCAGGCGGATCAGGCCGATGTCGGCGCTCTCTTCGTAGACCGGGAGGGCGATTTCGACGTAGCCGTCCTTGGAGACGACGATGGAATCGACGACGCCGGCGCCGCGCTTCGCCTTCGCGACGCGGAGCGCGCCCGTCTTGGCGACGGCGACGTCGCCCGTGCCGGCGAGGCTGAACGTGCGGACTTCGCCGCCGACCTTCGCGCGGAGGACGTAGAGCCCGGTCGAGAGCGGGCGTTCGAGCATGGCGTCGAGCGAGAAGGAGTAGTCGCCGGCGCCGTAGGAGGCGCGGTGCAGGTCCAGCGCCTGGCCGCGGACGTCGAAGAGCGTCAGCTCGACGTCGGCGGCCCCCGGAAGGGAGATCCGGAGCTCGCGGTTCGCGCCGGAGAAGCGGATGCCCGCTTCCGCGCGGAAGGCTGCGCCGGAGAGGGCGGTCGTTCCGCCCTCGGAGGCGAGGCCGAACGCGCCGTCCGCGCCCGTGACCGCGAACGTTCCCGCGCGCGCGGCGGAGACGGTCGCGCCGTCGATCGGGTCGCCGCTGCGGGCGTCCACGACGAGGCCGGTGTATGCGGGGTTCTGCGCGGAGAGGAGGCTTGCGAAGCCGACGGCGCAGAACAGGAGAAGAGATCTCTTGCTTGTGGTCTTCATTTTCAATCCCGAAACGTTGTTGCGAACCAATCGTCAATCTAGCTAGGGATTTTTTCCGCGTTTTGCTTTTTTGTGTATGATTTTGTTAGGAAAGCGGAAAACCCGCAAAACAGGCCGTTTTGCGGGTTTCGTTGAGAAAAGTGAACAATCGCGTCGCCGCTACAGGCTCGCGTTGTATTCGATGGCCCGTCCGACGAGGTGGTCGCTTTCGATGGTCGGCGTCTTGCCGTCGCCCGAGACCGGAATCGTCACGGTCAGGCTGCTGCCGGGCAGCAGCCCCTTGAGCGTTTCGGAGGCGCGCGTGCCGCCCACGGCCACGTAGGCGTCGCGGTAGAGCGGAGCCACGCCTTCGTTCTTCACGGTCACCTGGGTCTGGCTGCCGTCGGTCCTGAACGACGTCACGCGGAACTTGTAGCCCGAGGCGAGCGCGCCCTGCAGCAGGTGGGACGCCGTGCCGTAGCTTCCGTTGATGACGTGGCCGGCGAGCATGTAGGTGATGTGGTATTTCGCCGCCTGGTCCGCCCAGGTCAGTCCGTTGACCCCCGCGGGACGGAGGAAGTTCATGTGGTCGTAGTAGTTGTTCCAGCAGTCTATTTCGCCGCCCATCGCGGAGGTCTGCCAGTGGTTCGTGTAGCCGAGCGTGGTCCAGTTGCCTTCGTTGTAGCCGCCGTTGGTCTGCGAATATTCGTGTTTGGAATGCATGAAGGAGTCGTCGAAGAGGCCGTAGTGCAGCGCCCTCAGCCCCGACGAATCCCGAAGCGGCGTGTAGTCGTCGTCGGCCGCATCGATCGAGAAGCTCCAGGGAAGATGCTGGAACACGCTCGCCGCGTGGCGCAGGTACGAGGCCTGGTAGCTCTTGGACGGGAAGTTCGTCCCGAGCTGCAGCGTCGTGCCGTAGATGTGGTATTCTCCCCAGTGGCCGAAGCCGAGCTGCAGGAAGGCGACGCTTGAATTGGTGTCGTACCGCGCCGCGAAGTCGGTGAGGAACTTCTTGGCGAACCACTTCAGCGAATCGTGTCCCCAGCCGGCGTAGTATGTCGGACCGTCGCCCTTCTCTTCAGGGGTGGCGCCGGGGTCGGGGTTGTAGGTTTCCGCATAGCCCGGGGCCGACTTGATGCAGAGGGGCACGGCCGTGCTGCCTCTCTCGGCGCCGAGATCCGAGTTGTTCGGGTTTTCGTAGGCGATGCGGACGATCGCCTGGTGCTTGCGGTTCCTGACCTGGTTCAGGAGGTCGTCGAGCGAGGACCAGTTGTACTGGATGGTGTTGCCGCTTCGTCCGGTCACCACCTTCGACGGGTAGCAGTAGAGGAATTCCAGCGACGTCGCGTCGTTGTAGGAGGAGCCCGGATAGTTCGTCGCCCAGAAGACGATCCCGGTCATCGGCTGCGCCTTGGTGATGCTCTTCTGCAGCGAGAGGTTCCGCCACGCCGCCGACGAGCTCGACTGCTGCGAGGAGGACGACGAAGACGAAGAAGAGGAGCTGACCGGGCGGTCGGCCACGGAGATGTCCTTCACGCGGGCCCAGAAGTTCGCGTCGACGACCACCTTGAGGTAGTAGGTGTTCGCCGCGGGCCAGAGGTCGGGCATCTTGAACTTGAACGTCCCGCCGTTCTTGGAGAGGTTGCTCAGGACCGTTTCGGTCTGGTTGCAGTTCCGGTCGGGGCAGAGCACCACGTCCACGTTGTTCGGCAGGTTCTTCCCGGTGAACTTGACCGTGACGGAGTCGCCCTTCGTGAAGGAGGCGCCGACCCGCGGCTGCGTGAAGCGGAGGACGGAGACCGTGTCCACGAGCGCCTTGTCCGACGTGACGGAGGCGAGGGTCACCGTGTCGGAGGTCGTGTGCGCGGCGTCGTTCCAGCCCTTCTGCCGGTAGACGACCGAGTCGCCGGCGGCGGTCGCGCCCGCGGGGAGCGAGATCCAGGCCTTGAACGAGGAGCCGGAGTTCACCGTGTTCGACGCGGCGGGGCCGACCTGGATTCCCTCGTTCGCGGGATTGACCGCGACCGTGACGGTCTTGGTCGGCGGGTCGTTGACCGTGATCTCCTTCACGCGCGCCCAGAAGTTGTCGTTGACGATCACCTTGAGGTAGTAGGCGTTCCCGGCGTTCCACTGGGTCGGCGCCTTGAACTTGAACGTCCCGCCGTTTCCGGAGACGTTCTTCAGGACCGTGTCGGTCTGCGCGCAGTTCCGGTCGGGGCACATCACCACGAACACGTTGTTCGGCAGGTTCTGCCCGTCGAACTTGAGCGTGACGGAGTCGCCCTTCGTGAAGGAGGCGCCGATCCGCGGCTGCGTGACGCGCAGGACTGAGATGGTGTCCACGAGGTCCATGTCCGCGGTCACGGAAGCGATCCGGACGGTGTCGCCGGCGGTGTGCGCGGCGTCGTTCCAGCTCTTGCTCGCCGAGACGACGGTGTCGCCGGCGGCCGAGTGGGCGCGGGCGACGGAGGCGACGAAGGCCTCGCCGTCGACGACCGTGTTCGTCGCGCCCGGAGAGACCGCGCCCAGGCCCGCGGGCCAGGTGGAGACCGTCACGGTCCGGTTCGGGGGAATCGGAACCATTTCGACGTCGCCCAGGTCGGCGGCCGCGGCGAGGAGCGCGACGCGCTTCGCGTAGTAGCCCTCCTTCTCCAGGACGACGGTGTCGATCGCCGCGGAGCCCTTCGCGACGCGGCGGACGGTCGCGGGCGCGGACGAGGCGCGGGCGACGTCGCCCGTGCCGGCGATCCGGAAGGTCTCCGAGAACTCGCGCGTCTTCGCGCGGAGGACGTAGAGGCCGGCGGAGAGGGGACGTTCGAGCAGCGCGTCGAGCGAGAAGGCGTATTCGCCCGCGTCGAGGGCCGCGTCGTGGAGCGTCCGCGCCTGCCCGCGGACGTCGAAGAGCGTCAGCTCGACGGGACCGGCCGCGCCGAGGCGCAGGCGGAGTTCGCGCGAGGCCGGGAGGAACTCGGCCCGGGCGGAGGAGGCCGCGCCGGAGAGCGCGGTGCTCTGCTTGAGCAGCCGGAAGTTCCCGGAGGCGTCCGTCGTCGCGGAGAGGCCGTCGAGCGCCAGCGAGACGGAGGCGCCCTGCACGGGAGCCGCGGTCGAGGCGTCGACCGCCCGTCCGGAGACGTCGAAGAGCGTGTCCGCGAAGGCGGCGGTCGAGACCGCGGAGGCGAGCAGCGCGGCAGCGAGGAATCGGACCGGATGAATCGTTTTCATGTTCTCTCCCCTTTGCGGTTTCCTACCGCAGGTCGGCGTCGTATTCGATCGGGCGCCCGACGACGTAGTCGCTTTCGATGGTCAGTTCGAGGTCGTCTCCCGAGACCGGAATCGTCACGGTCAGCGACGAGTCGGGAAGCAGCCCCTTGAGCGAAGCCGCGGCGCGCGTGCCGTTCACGGCGACGTAGGCGTCGCGGTAGATCGGCGCCACGCCCTCGTTCTTCACCGTCGCGCGGGCGCGGGTTCCGGCGCTCTCGAACGACGTCACGCGGAAGCGGTAGCCCGTCGTCCTCGAGGCCTCGAGGAACCGCGCGGCCGTGCCGTAGCTCCCTTCGGGCGCGTCGTTGGCGATCATGAAGGTGATGTGGTACTTGGCCGCGGCCTGTTCCCAGGTCACGCCGTACATGCCGCTCGGCCTGAGGAAGTTCTTCTGGTCGGACGACGTGTAGTAGCTCACTTCCCCGCCCATCGGCGAGGCCTTCCAGCGCTTTTCGTACTGGAGCGAGTTCCAGTTCCTCTCGTTGTCGCCGTCGCCCTGCGAAATCTCGTGCTCTTCGTGCATGAACGAATCGTCGAAGAGGCCGAACTCCATGCTCTTCAGGTCCGACGTGGCGACAATCGGCGTGTATTCGTCGTCCGCGGCGTCGATCGAGACCATCCAGGGGAGGCTCCTGAACGCCGTGTCCATGTGGCGCAGGAACTTCTTCTGGTACTCCTTGTCGGGGAAGTTCGTCCCGAGCCGCAACGTCGTCCCGTAGATGTGGTATTCGCTCCAATGGCCGAAGCCCGCTTCCAGGAACGCGAGGCGCGGGTCTTCGTCGTACCTCGCCGCGAAGTCGGCGTAGAAGCGCAGGGTGAACGACTTCAGCGAATCGTGGCTCCAGTCGGCGTAGTAGGTCGGACAGTCGTCGCAGGAGCCGTTGTAGGTTTCGGAATAGCCGTCCATCGCCTTGATGTAGGCGGGAACGGCCGTGCTGCCCGGACGGCGGGAGTCGATCTCCTCGTTTTCGGGATATTCGTAGACGAACCGGACGATCGCCTGGTGGTCGCGCGACCTGATCCGCTCGAGCATCGCGTCGAAGCTCGACCAGTCGTAGTCGATCGACCCGTCCGCCTTCTGCCCCTTCACGACCTTCGACGGCCAGCAGTAGGCGTACTCCAACGCGATCGAGTTCTTGTAGGAGGAGGTCTTGCCGTTGTCCTCCCAGAGGACGAGCCCGGTCATCGGAAGGGCCTTCGTGATCTCGGACTGCAGCGGGACCGGCGTCCAGACGAGGTCGCCCTCGTCCTCGGAAGAGGAGGAGACCGTTTCGGAGGAGTTCGCGTCCTGGGAGTTCCCGCCCTGCGAGCCGCCGTCGGAGTTCCCGCCGGGATTCCCGCCCGCGGAGGAGCCCGCGTCGGAGGAGCCTTCGGCGGACGAGAGTTCTTCGGAGCCGTCGCCTTCGGGCCCGGACGACGAGGAGTCGTCGCCGCAGGAGGCCAGGAGGAGCGCGGCGGAGAGGGCGATCAGGAGCTTGGTCTTCTTCATTCTGCACATCCCTTGGAAAACGTTCTTCTCAGTCCAGGTCGGCCAGGTACTGGATCGGACGGCCGGGGAGGGTGTGGTCGCACTCGATGGCCAGCGTCAGGTCGCCGGTCGCGGGGATCATCGCGGTCACCGAGTCGCCGGGCAGCAGCCCCTTGAGCGATTCGCCGCCGCGCGTTCCGTTCACGGCGATGTAGGCGTCGCGGTAGATCGGGGCCACCCCTTCGTTCTTCACCGTCACCCTGGCCTGGGTCGATGTGCGCGCGAACGACGTCACGCGGAACCTGTAGCCCGTGGCCAGCGAGCCGCGGAGCACGTTTTCCTGCGAGCCGTGGCCGCCCTGCAGCATGTCGTTGCCACCGAGCATGAAGGTGAGGTGGTACTTCGCCGCCATCTCCGCCCAGGTGTGGCCGTGGATTCCCTCTTCGCGCAGGAAGTTCTTCTGGTCGTAGGCCTTGACGTTCAGCCAGTCGTTGTGCGCCTGGTCGTAGGCCGTGACGTACGCCCAGTCGGAGCCGTAGGTCCAGTAGCTGATTTCGCCGCCGTTCGGCGCGGTCTGCCAGTGGTTCCCGTAGTCCATCTTCTTCCAGAGGCCTTCGTTGTAGCCGCACTGGGCGCAGTCCCCCTCTTCATGGTGCATGGCCATGAACGTGCAGTCGAGCAGGCCGAAGTCCAGGGCGCGAACCTCGGCGTCGTCCCTGAACGGAGAGCCGTAGTCCTTGGTGCCGACGGCGATGCCGACGATCCAGGGCAGGTCGTGCAGCGTCGCGCCCAGGTGCAGCGCCCACTCCTTCTGGTAGTCCCTCGTGGGGAAGTTGACGCCGGAGTCGAGGGGGGTCGAGGAGATGTGGTATTCGCTCCAGTGGCCGAAGCCCACTTCGAGGAACGCGAGGCGCGGGTCGTTCTCGTACTTCGCCGCGAAGTCGGTGATGAACTGCTTGGTGAACCACTTCAGCTCCGCATTGCTCCAGTCGGCGTACCACGTCGGGCCGTCCGACGGACGGTAGAAGGTCTCGTGGTAGTCCGAACGCGCCTTGATGTAGGCGGGAACGGCGGTCGCGCCGGAGTCGCCGAACGCCGTGTTCTTCGGGTTTTCATAGGCGAGGAGCGCGACCATCTGGTGGCCGCGGGCCGCGATGGAGTCCAGCCTGGCGTCGAAGCCGCTCCAGTCGTAGTCGATCGTCCCGTCGGAATTCTTTCCTTTCACCACCTCCGCGGGGTAGCAGTAGTTGAATTCGAGGGCGAGCTCTTCTTCGTAGGCCGGTTTGGGGTCGTTGGACCAGAGCATGATGCCGGTCATCGGGAGCGCCTTCGTGATCGAGGACTGCAGCGGGACCGGGGTCCAGTCGCCGGCGGCGACGTCGGTGACGAGGATGTTCTTCGCGCGGGCCCAGAAATTGGCGTCGACGATCGCCTTGAGGTAGTAGCCGTCGCCCGCGGCCCACTTGGAGGGCATGGCGAACTTGAACTTGCCGCCTTCGGCCGGGAGGTCTTCGAGGACCTTTTCGGACTGCGCGCATTCGCGCGTCGGGCAGAGGACCACGTCCACGCCGTTCGGCAGGTTCGCCCCCTCGAACTCGAATTCGACGGAGTCGCCCTTCGCGAAGACGTCGCCGTTCGCGGGCTTGACGATCCGCAGCACGGAGATCGTGTCGACCAGCTCCACGTCCTTCGAGACCTTGGCGAGGGAGACCGTGTCGCCGACCGTGTGCGCGGCGTCGTTCCAGCCCTTCTGCCGGTAGACGGTCGTTTCGCCGCCCTGCGCGGGCAGCTTGACCCACGCCTTGAAGGACTTCCCGTCAGCGACCGCGTTCGCCGCGGCGGGCCCGACGACGACGTTCGAATCCGCGGGGAAGACGGAGACCGTCACCGCGTGGTTTCCTTCGCCCGGGTCGAACGGCTCTTCGGAGGAGGAGCTGGCGGTCTGCGAAGTCCCGCCGTCGGAGGAGAGCGCTTCGGAGCTGTCGTCCCCGGAGGAGGAGGACGAGTCGTCGCCGCAGGAGGCCAGGGCCAGCGCGGCGATCGCGGAAAGGACAATGAGAAATTCGGTCTTCTTCATTCTGCACATCCCTTGGAAAGCGGTCTTCTCAGTCCAGGTCGGCCAGGTACTGGATCGGGCGGCCGACCAGGTGGTCGGACTCGATCGTCAGTTCGAGGTCGTTCGCCGAGGCGTTCACCGTCACGGTCAGCGAGTCGCCGGGCAGCAGCCCCTTCAGCGAGGTCCCGGAACGGAGGCCGCCCACGGCGACCCAGGCGTCGCGGTAGATCGGGGCCACCCCTTCGTTCTTCACCGTCGCGCGGGCCTGCCTGCCGTTGAAGGCGTAGGAGGTCACGCGGAACTTGTAGCCCGAGGCGAGCGCCCCCTGGAGGAAGTGCGAGGGCGTGCCGTAGCTCCCGGACACCGCGGAGCCGGCCAGCATGAAGGTGATGTGGTACTTCGCCGCGGCCTGCGCCCAGGTGATTCCGTGCGGGCCGTCGGGGGAGAGGAGGTAGAGGTGGTCGTAGGGCTTTTCGGGATGGTCGCTGTAGCTGTAGAAACTGATCTCGCCGCCGTTCGGCGCGGTCTGCCAGTGGTGCGTGTAGTCCAGGGCGTTCCAGCACTTCTCGTTGTATCCGTCGCCCTGGTCGATGTCGTGCTGCCCGTGCATGAACGAGTCGTCGAGCATGCCGTAGTTCAGCGCGCGCAGCTCCGCGTCGTTCTTGTAGGGCGAAATCGACGCGTCGCCCGCCGCGATGCCGATGATCCAGGGAAGGTTCTTCAGCGTCGTGTCGACGTGCTTGGCGTACTCCTTCTGGAACGCCGCCGAGGGAAAGTTCGTGTCCGGCTTGATCGTCGTTCCGTAGATGTGGTATTCGCTCCAGTGGCCGAAGCCGACTTCGAGGAAGGCGATGCGCGGGTCGTTGTCGTAGCGCGCGGCGAAGTCCGTCAGGAACTGCTTGGTGAACCACTTCAGTTCGGCGCTGCGCCAGTCGGCGTAGTGGACGTTGTTGTCGTACACCGTGTTGGTCGTTTCGTGGTAGTTGTAGCGGACGGAGTCCTTCTTGATGTACATCGGAACCGCCGTGTGGCCCACCACGCCGTCCCAGGCGGCGTCGGTCGGGTTTTCGTAGGCGATGCGCACCACCTCCTGGTGGCGTCTGGCCGCGGCCTGGTTCAGCAGGTTTTCGAACGAGGACCAGTCGTACTGGAGCGTGCCGTCGGCGTTCTTCCCCTTCACCACGGAGGCGGGATAGCAGTAGCCGAACTCCAGCGCGGTCGCGTCGTCGTAGCCGTTCTTGTAGTTCGTGGTCCAGAAGACGAGCCCGGTCATCGGGAGCGCCTTGGTGATCGAGGACTGCAGCGGAACCGGCGTCCAGCCGCCGTCGACGACGGGATCCGAGACGGAGATGTCCTTGGCGCGCGCCCAGAAGTTGTTGTCGACGATCGCCTTCAGGTAGTAGGAATTCCCGGCGTCCCAGTCGGAGGGCATGACGAACTCGAACGTCCCGCCCGCGGCGGAAAGGCCCGAAAGGACTTTCTTGGACTGCGTGCAGTTGCGGTCGGGGCAGAGGACCACGTCCACGTCGTTCGGGAGGTTGTGGCCCGCGAACTCGACCGTCACGGTGTCGCCCTTGACGAACGAGTCGCCGATCCTCGGGCGGACGAGGCGCAGCACC
>JAGCEZ010000109.1 GCA_017650365.1 Fibrobacterales bacterium
AGCGCGGAGTTGATCCCCCGCGCGGCGGCGAGCCCCATCCTCCCGGCGCGCCGGGCCTGGCGCTCCCGCGCGGCGAGCACGCGCTTCCGCACCTCGGCGCTCGGTTCCCCGGGCTTCTCGGACTCGAGCTCCTCGAGCGTCAGCGCGGGGGCCTCGACCTGGAGGTCGATCCGGTCGAGGAGAGGCCCCGAGAGCCGCGCCCGGTAGGCGCGGATCTCGCGCTCGCCGCAGCGGCACTCCCGCCTCGCGTCCCCGAGGAAGCCGCACGGGCAGGGGTTCATCGCGCCCCCGAGGATGAACCGCGCGGGGAAGCGGACCGAGGCGCCGGCGCGGACGAGGTTGATCTCGCCTGTCTCCAGCGGCTGGCGGAGCGACTCCAGCACGATGCGCTGGAACTCGGGGAGCTCGTCGAGGAAGAGCACCCCGCGGTGCGCGAGCGACGCCTCGCCCGGCATGGGGACCAGGGAGCCGCCGATCAGCCCCGCGCGGCTCACCGTGTGGTGCGGGGAGCGGAACGGGCGCTCGGTCACGAGCCCGCCCGTCCCGAGGAGCCCGGCCACGCTGTGGATCTGCGTCACCTCCAGCGCCTCGTCCTCGGAGAGCGGCGGGAGGATGCCCGGGAGCGAGCGCGCGCCGAGGCTCTTGCCCGAGCCGGGCGGCCCGGAGACCAGGAAGCCGTGCCCGCCGCCCGCGGCGATCTCCAGGACGCGCCTCCAGGCGCGCTGGCCGCGGAGTTCCGAAAAGTCGGGGACCGGGGCGTCGGCCGCGCGCCGCCTTCCGCCGTCGCGCGTTCCGTCGTCCGGGCGGAGGTCCGGCTCGCGCTCCCCCTTCAGGAGCTCGACCGCCTCGGCCAGCGAGGAGACCGGACAGAGCGCGGGCCCCGCCACCACCTCCACCTCGCGCAGGTTCCCGCGCGGGAAGAGGAACCGCTCGCACCCCAGGCGGCGCGCCAGGAGCGCCAGGGCCAGCGCCCCGCGCACCGGGCGCACCTCGCCGTCGAGCGCGAGCTCCCCGCAGACCAGGGCGCCGCGCAGGCGCGGAAGCTCCGCGAGCCCGGAGGACTCGATCAGCGCCAGCGCGATGGAGAGGTCCAGGAGCGCGCCCTCCTTGCGGAGATCGGCGGGGGCGAGGGAGACCACGATGCGCCGGCTCGGCAGCGCGAATCCGCATTTGCGCATCGCCGTGACCACCCGTTCGCGGGATTCGCGGACGGCGGAGTCGGGCAGACCGACGAGCGTGTACCCCGGAAGCCCCGGGGAACAGTCGACTTCGACCCGCACCTCTTTCGCCTCGACTCCCCACAGCGTGCCGCTGACCACGCAGCTCATCTCTCGCCCCCGTTTCTCAATGCGAAAAAAACGTCCGGGAACGACCGGGGCGAACCCCTTTCCTCGCTTTTTGGCGGTTGAGGAACAAGGTTTCGCTGGAACGGGAAACGCTCGGGACCCGCCCCGGAGTTCCGGACTTCGCGCGGCTATCCGGCGATCGCCGCCTGGTATTCCTCGAGCACCGTCTTCTCGATGGAGGCGCGGAGCTCGTTCGACACCGGGTGGTAGATCTGGTGGTACTCCTCGCCCTTGCGGGAGACGTCGTTCGGGTAGCTGACGAAGAGCCCCTTCGCGCCGTCGTAGACGCGGAGGCCGTTCAGCTGGAGCTGGTCGGCGAGGACCACGCGGGCGAAGGCGCGGAGCTTGCCCTGCGGCTCCTTGACGGGATAGACCTGGAGGTTGGTGATTTCGAGTGTCTTGGACATCTTTTCTCCTTGTGGACGCGGCGCGTTCGGCGCCAGATTCCGCCGGACGCGGCGTCCGGTCGTCCGTTGAAAAGCGAAGACCGTGCCAACCCCGTCCGCGGAATCCCTTTCCGCGAAAACGCGCGGGGAAAGGCGTTTTTCCGTCGCCGCGGCCGACGAATCCGTGACGAAAGCCGACGAAAAGCGCCGAAAACGGGCGAAAACCGTCCGGAAGCGGCGAATTGTATTATCTTAACGTCAAAGAACCACCACCGGAGGCCCGCGATGACCGCGCAGAACCATCTCGACTTCTCCAAGGTCTCCGCCGCAAGCAGAACCCTCCCGCGCCCCCGCGGGGAACGGAAGCGCGCGCCGCGCGTCCCCCCGACCGCCTGCGAACAGTGCGGCCGCGAAGGGCTGGAGCTGACGCGCTACCGCATGAATCAGGTGGACCGCTCGGAAGGAAGCGCCTCGGTGCACATCTCCGTGCGCTGGCTCTGCCCGGACTGCGCCCCCCAGCGCAAGCGCGAGAAGGAGATCGTCAAGACCGAGGCCGAACTGCGCTCGATCCTGAAGATGGCCCGCCGCGGTCTGCGCTGATCCCGCTTCCCGCGCGGGATCCCCTCTCCCCCGCTTTCTAGATTTCGGTCTCCCAAGGAGGCCAGATGCGCCCGCATTCCGACAACCGCTTCGACAGCACGAACGAACGCCCGCTCTTCCGCCAGGAGGGCGCCGGACGGAATCCGGACGAAGGCCCCGCTCCCGAACGTCCCGTCGGCGGCGAGCGCCGCACGCGCGCCTGGTAC
>JAGCEZ010000110.1 GCA_017650365.1 Fibrobacterales bacterium
ATGGTCGCCAACCAGTCCGAGACGGGACTTCAATGGAAATACAACGTCAAGCCCACCTATGTCATCGCGATCATGAGGGAGAACGTCTTCGATGACGACCGCGCCGTGCACCGCGCCACGACCCTCGACCTGGAAACCGGGAAGCAGTTTCTGGAGACGTTCAACTTCACGGTTCTCGAACTCAAGAAGGTGCCCTTCTTCATCGAGAAAACATCGGACAGCGTCGCCAAGTGGCTCTTTTTCTTCCGCTACCTCAACAGCCTCAAACGACTCCCCGAAGAGCTGGGCGAAGGCAAGTTCGTCAAATTGACGGAGTCCTCCAAAGTGTCTAACTTCACCAAAAGGGAATTCGAGGCCTACCAAACCATGCGGCACGAAGATTGGGACCGTGGCGTCATCGCCGAAGCCTTCATCGAGGACAACCCCGATGTGGTGAAGGAGATTCGCGATGAAGGCGCCGCCGATGCAAAGCGCGAAATGGCCAAGGCGATGCTTGCCGACGGCGTCCCCGTGGAACGTATTGTCGCTTATTCCGGTCTCACTGAAGAGGAAATCAAGGCGCTGTAGCCCCTTTCCTTGCCGAAGGCGATTAAACAAAGGGCTCCGGGAGGGGCCCTTCGTTCTTCACGCCGCCGCGCCCCGGCCGCCCGCGGGCAAAACGACGTTCACGGCGACAAAGGCGAAAACGCGCCAATTATCGCCGATTCGATCGATTTCGGGTTGGATTCCAATTTGCATTTTCCGCAAATTGCATCCGACGGCATGCGCCCCTGGAGCATGCCGTCCGCATTTGCGGAAATTATCAAATTTTGCTATATTTTCGCTCCATGAGCGAGAATCAGATCGTCATCTACCAGCCCGACGGGACAATGCGGCTGGATGTCAGGCTCGAAAACGAGACCGTCTGGCTGACGCAGGAGCAGATGTGCGAGCTGTTTCAGCGCGACCGGTCCGTCATCACGAAACACGTGCGCAACGTATTCGGCGAAGGCGAATGCGACGAACGGAATAATGTGCATTTTTTGCACATAAATCGGAAAGGGCGACCTCAGGCGCTTTACAGCCTGGACGTGATCATCTCCGTGGGCTACAGGGTGAAATCACCGCGGGGAGTCCTGTTCCGTCGCTGGGCGACGCAGATTCTGCGGAGCCATCTTTTGAAGAGTCCGGTGCCGGATCAGCGAATGTCGCTCCTGGAAGACCAGATGAACCGCCGCATCGAAAAGCACGACGCGCGACTGACGGCGCTCGAAGACAAGGTCGACTTCTTCGTGCAAACGCAGACGCCGCCGCTGCAGGGCGTCTTCTACGACGGCCAGCTCTGGGACGCCTGTTCGCTCGTCGAAAAGCTCGTCGGCAGGGCGAAGAAGTCCATACTGCTCGTCGACAGCTGGGTCGGCCCCGGCACGCTCGACATCCTCGCCAAAAAGCGCAAGGGCGTCAAGGTCCGGATTGCCGCGTCGCCCAAGGGGAACAAGCTCGCCCCAAGCGACGTCGACAAGTTCAACGCGCAATACGGCGGTCTCAGCGTCCGCGAAAACGACGCCTTCCACGACCGGTTCCTCGTCCTTGACGACAAGGAGCTCTACCTCGTCGGCGCGTCGCTCAAAGACCTCGGCAAAAAGTGCTTCGCGTTCGCCAAAATGGACGCAGCGGAAATACCGGGGATAATCGCGAGAATCTAGGCGCAACCATCGGCGCCACGAGCCCCTACTGCGCGCTTCTTCTGAGCGCCGCGATGATTCTGTTGCGGTCTTCGACCGACAGTTCCTGCTTCGCCGCGACTTTCGGAATCGTGCCCTTCAGCGTCTTCTCCATCGTCAACAGCACCGGATTCCCGTACAAATCGCTCGACTTGGCGCACCAGCCCACCGCGCAAAGCACGGGGTGAACGAAGACATTCATCCCCGTCAGCTCCGAAATCAGCGTCCTGGCCGACTGTGCGTTGTTCATTGTCTGCGCAATCTCGTCGCGGTTCCTATACGTCGCGCCGTTCCAAAGAATCTGCTTGCCGTCGTACTTGACCTCCGGACTCCCCTTCGCCGGCTTGGTATAGTACTTCGTCTCGATGGCGAAAATCCCGTTGGGGCCGACGAGCAGATGGTCAATGTTAAACCGGCGGCCGTCCTTCTCGAGCGGAATATCGTGAAAGGCGACATACCCAAGCGGAACAAGATCCTGCTCGATTGCCTGCGCAACAATCCTCTCCCCCTCCTCGCCTCTCTTGTACTTACTGATTTCGCGCTTCGCAACGCGTATCTTGCAAACGGCATATACGGTAGAGACTGCCGCGAACAGCACCCCAAGCCAAATATTCGGCTGCACTTTCCCGAAAACATGCAGCCATTCCATCACGAGAACAATCCAACCGACAAGCATCAGCATCGCCGGCTCGTTCACTGAACGGTCGAACAGATCATCGCGCTTCTCGCGGAGCCCCTGCCCGGGAAGCCGCTTAATAGTCGCGCCAATCGATTTAGGCTTATCCATCAGTTCGCTCCGGGAAGTCCTTTCAGCCTACCCATAACATCAAAAAATGAATCTACTCGACCAATGCGTTGAAAAGTTCCTACTTGCTCTTCTCCAGCCGCAGGCGGAGTTCGTCGAGGAGTTCGCCCTTGTACTTGAAGTAGTGCGTCCCCTGGGGACGGCGCTTGTACCCGAGCAGTTTCCTCGCGAGCGTGGAGAGGGACGTGGTTTCCTTGCCGTATTGGACATGGCGGTCGTCGACGACGGTCACCTTGACGTTCTTGTCGCGCACGAAGACGAGCTCGCTGCCGGGGGCGATGCCGACTTCGGAGAAACGGAGCGGCATGCGGCGCGACTCTTCGCGGTTTTCCTCGGCCTTCTTTTCGTCGAGGATGTCGTGCCCTTCGGGCTTGAGCCGCTTCAGCCGCTTTTCGGTGCCGCTGATTTTCGCGATGCACTCCAACAGTCGGTAGGCATCTTCCGGCTGCATGGCGTAGAATTCCTTGACCCGCTTTTTCCCGTCGAAGCTGTCGATGGAGCGCAAGTCGGGGTTGAGCTGGTCGATGAGCCGGTGAAGGTCCTTGTCCTTCAGCGCGTTCTTGACTTCGTAGATGGCGTAGGCGCGGAAGGCGAACGGAATCGCGGTGCTCCGGTTCAGCTGCTTCAGCCGGTTTTCGATGTTCTTCGCGTACCCGATCTTCACGTATTCCGGGAAGCTGGGATTCGTCAGGATGTAGATCACGCCGCCGGATTTCCCGGCGCCCCGTTCCCTTTTCGCTTTCCTGGCCATCGGCGCGGCTCCTTGACGACCTCGTCGCCCGTTTTTCCCAATATAACCCATTAAAGGGGCCGTTTTTGGCTCAAATCGGGGAAAATGGGGCGAATCGGCATCCCTCCCCTACCGCCGGTAGTTCAGGGAAGAATTCTGCAAATAGTTGCAGTTTTCTTCCCTGGGAATTGACCGTCCCGCCGCCGATAATGCCGCAGTTTTTGCGGCATTGACTCCCTAGTCGCCGGCCCGTTTCCGTTCCTTCCTTTCCCTGGCGGCGTTGTCGCGCTCCATTCTTTTCTCGGCGATCTTGTCCAGCTCGCCTTCGGACGGCTCGCACTTGTCCTGGAATTCGCGCATGATCTTGTCGAGCGGCTCGAGCGCCTCTGCCTCCGCCCTTTCCTCCGCATTCCATTGCTCGTCGCCGTAGGGAAAAAACGACGTGTCGGACGCCATCAAGAAAATCGGCCCCATTCCGATGGAAACGCACCGTTCCGCGGTGCCGCCATCGTAACATTGATCAAGGCCCCGCGGCCTGTGCTTCCGCTGCGGAAGGACGATCGCCGCGCACGTCGTCCGGAACCGTTCGACCTCCTCTTCGGAGAGAGGCACGGTCTTGTCCCACAGCGATTTCTTCCACGCCCAGGCGGTGAGGCGCAGGCGGCAGCTCCGCTTTTTCAGGGAAACGGTGAAATCGCCGCCCGACGGCTCGATCGCAGTGCACGGCCCGTAGCTGGACCAGCTGTCCCGGATCTCGGCCTTCCCGGCCAGGATCGCCGCTTTCGCGCGTTCCCAGACCCCGGCTCGGCTCCGCTCGGCTTTCCACTCGTTGTCGAGCCTTTGGCGCTCCAGTTCCCGCATCTCGCGTTCCCAACGTTCGCGTTCCTGGCGCTCCATTTCGTCGATCGACCGCTTTTCGGTGTTCTTTTCCGTACCCATGGTTTGCTCCCTTTCCGGCGCACGCCGGAGGATGCGAGGCGTCTTTTCCTTCGGGATTGCGCGGGGCGGGAGCGCTCCGCGGGTACGCATAGCCGCCCGCGCGTTCGCGGAGGGGCGGGGAATCCGTCTTGCCTCGGTCGGGGCGTGCGTAGCCGCCCCATGTCCACAAGATACCATCCATTCCTGTCATGGAAACGACAGGAATGCGCGGGAACGGGGGAATGCCCCTATTTCTTCTTGACGCGGAAGCAGAGATGGCCGTCGGCGTTCTTCTTGGAGTCGAAGAACTCCGTGGCGCGGATCAGCTGGTCCCAGCGGCTGTAGCCGTAGTTGCGCGGGCTGAGCGAAATCTGGCGGTGGACCTGCTGCGCGACGCTCGACGCTGGCGCCCAGCCGTCCTCGTCCATCTCCTCGCCGATCGCCTTGCGGATCGCGTTCATGATGCGCGTCTCGGCGCGCAGGCGCTTCTTGTCCCACTTCTCGACGCCGCCGGAGGCGTCCTCGTTGTCCGCGGGCTCGCGGAACCCGTCGACGTAGATGAAGGAGTTGCAGGAGTCGATGAAGGGCTGCGGCGTCTTCTTCTCGCCGAACCCGACGACCTGGCGGCCCTTGGCGCGGAGCTTCATGGCCAGGGGCGTGAAGTCGGAGTCGCTGCTGACGATGGCGAAGACGTCCACGTTCTCGACGAAGAGGATCTCCATCGCGTCGATCGTCATGGCGAGGTCGGTCGCGTTCTTGCCCTTCGTGTAGGCGAACTGCTGGACCGGCTGGATGGCGAAGGGGTGGAGCTTCGCCTCCCACGGGTTGTTCTGCTTCCAGTTGCCGTAGGCGCGCCGGATGCTCGTCTCGCCGATCTTGGAGAGCTCCTCCATGATGCCGTGGATCGCCTCGGCCCGGGCGTTGTCGCAGTCGACCAGCAGCGCGATCTTCCTGTCGTTTTCCATCGTGTTCCCCTTCCGTCACTCGCCGTCGGAGGCGCGTTCGATCCTGCCGCCGAGCGCGGAGAGCTTCTGCTCGAACCTCTCGTAGCCGCGGTCCATGTGGTAGATGCGCGTGACCTTGGTGGTCCCCTCGGCGACGAGGCCAGCGAGGACCAGGGCCGCGCTGGCCCGGAGGTCGGAGGCCATCACCGTGGCCGCGGTGAGCTTCGCGCCGCCTTCGACGAAGGCGGTGTCGCCCTGCAGCTGGATCGTGGCGCCGAGGCGGTCGAGCTCGGGCACGTGCTTGAAGCGGTCCGCGTAGATCGTCTCCTGGACCACGGAGTTGCCGGGGATCGTGGCGAGCAGGGCGAGGAACTGCGCCTGCATGTCGGTCGGGAAGCCGGGATAGGGCTGCGTGACGATCTTGACCGGGCGGGGCTCGGCGCTCCGCGCGTCGAGCTCGATCCAGTCCTCGCCGTAGTCCACCTGGTAGTTCATCCGGACGAACGCGCGGATCACCTCCATCAGGTGCTTCGGCTCGGTCTTCAGGCAGCGGACGCGGCCGCGCGTGATCGCCGCGGCGCAGAGGAACGTGCCCGCCTCGATGCGGTCCGGGATCGTGACGCCGTCGCCGGGACGGAGCGTCTCCACGCCCTCGATCCGGAGCGTGCGCGACCCGATTCCCTCGATCTTCGCGCCCATGGAGACGAGGTATTCGCAGAGGTTGTCGATCTCGGGCTCGACGGCCGCGTTGTTCAGGACGGTCGTCCCCTCGGCGAGGACGGCGGCCATGACCACGTTCGCGGTCGCGCCGACGGAGGAGATCGGGAAGTGGATCTCCGCGCCCTTGAGCCGCTCGCCGGGCCTGCACTTCGCCTCGATGTAGCCGTGCGCGACGGTCACCTCGGCGCCGAGCTGCTCCATGCCCCAGATGTGGAGGTCCACCGGGCGCGGGCCCCAGGCGCAGCCGCCCGGGAGCGAGACGCGCGCCGTGCCGAACCGCGCGAGCAGCGGGCCCAGCACGTAGATCGAGGCGCGCATCGTGACGACCAGCTCGTACGGGGCCTCGAAGTGGCTCACGTCCGTCGCGTCCACCGACATCTCGTCCCCGGAGAAGGAGACGCGGGCCCCGACCACGCGGAGCACGTCGGCCATCGTCCTCACGTCCTTGAGGTTGGGGACGTTGCGTATGCGGGAAACGCCGGGGGCCAGAAGCGTGGCCGCCATCACGGGCAGCACGGCGTTCTTCGCGCCGGAGATTTCCACCTCGCCCGAGAGCGGATCACTTCTGGAGACCTTGTAGCAGTCCATCCGAAACCTCGCGAACCCAATCGACCGCCCTGGCCGCGAAATCCCGGGCCCCGAGCGTCAGCTCCAGCCTGCGGGAGATTTCGGAGCAGCCCGGGCGCTGAACTTCGAACGAACGCGCGAACCGCTCCGCGAGAAGCCGGGGGTCGAGCGCGTCCCACGGCCCAAAGATAGCTTCCGGCAGGAGGTCGGCGCCCAGCAGCAGGTTCGGGAGCGCCAGGCGCGAGGACTTCACCATCCGCTTCGCGAGGAACGCGGTGAGCGGGTCGAGCCTCATCGTGACCGCCGTCGGGATTCCGTTCAGCGCCAGCTCCAGCGACGCGGTCCCCGGGCAGCAGAGCGCGGCCGAGGCGCCGGCGCACGACTCCTCGAGCGAGCGCGAGATCCCGAACTCCGGGACCTTCCCGCCCGCGAGCGCCGAGCGCGCGGTCCGTTCGCACGCCTCCGAGGCGCAGACCACGCGCGCGCCGGAGAACGCGCCCGCGGCGGCGGGGAGGCGGCGCAGTTCCGCCCAGAGGCGGAGCTGCCACTCCAGGTTGCGGCGGAACTGCGCCGGCCGGCTGCCGGGCAGGAGAAGCAGCTCGCGCCCGGGTTCCGACGGGCCCGAGGCGGTCCGCCGCATCGGGTGGCCGAGCAGGGTCGCCCGGCAGCCGCGCTCGGCGAAGAACTTCCGCTCGAACGGGAAGAGGACGCCGAGCGGGATCCCCGCCGCCGCGAGATGGTCGGCGCGCGTGGACCTCCAGGCCCAGGCCTGCGGCGGCGCGAGCCAGCCGCAGCGGACGCCGGCGTGCGCCGCGTGGCGGAGGAGCGATTCGTGGAAGTCGGGCGCGTCGATCGCGATCCAGGTGGCGTAGGGCGAGGAGAAGAGCCTCTCCTTCAGCGCGCGGCGCGCGTGGACGTAGGCGGGAAGCGACGGGAGCACGTCCCAGAAGCCGCTCTTCGCGGGAGGGATGCCGGCGACGGTCTCGAGCCCTTCGCGCGCCATCAGCGGGCCGCCGAGCCCGACGATCTTCCCGTCGAAGCCCGCGTCGCGCAAGGCGCGGACCAGGCAGGCCCCGAGCCGGTCGCCCGAAGGTTCCACGGCGCTGAGGAAGAGGACGTTCGGCGCGCGCACCATCGGCCCAAATCTAGCGAGCGCGGAGCGCTTTGGGCCTTTCGGGCGATTTTCTATCTTTGGGGCGCGATGAGAGAAGGAGCCCCGGCGCAGTCCACCCGTTCCCTCCGGAGCCTGTCGGCCTCCGAGCTGGAGCAGCTCGTCCTGGAGTGCGGCGGCAAGAAATACCGCGCCGCGCAGATCGCCCTCTGGCTCCACCGCGACGACGTCGAATCGGTCGACGGCATGGTCAACGTCCCCCTCGAGCTCCGCTCCGCCATCTCGGAAAGGGGCTGGGTCGTCGAGCAGATGACCGAGGTCGGGCGCCAGGAGAGCACGGACGGCACCGTCAAGTGGCTCTACGAGTCCTGGGACGGATCGAAGATCGAATGCGTCCTCATCCCCACCGAGGAGCGGAACTCCATCTGCGTCAGCACGCAGGTCGGCTGCGCGATGCAGTGCGCCTTCTGCCGGACCGGCCGCCTCGGCTTCAAGCGCAACCTCTCCGCCGGCGAGATCCTCGAGCAGTTCGTGCGCACGCGCCGCTGGCTCAAGGAGCGCCGCCCCGGCTCCCCCGCCCTGAGCAACGTCGTCTTCATGGGGATGGGCGAGCCGATGAACAACCTCGACGAGGTGGAGAAGGCGGTCCGCTGGCTCCACGACCAGCGCAGCTCCAACCTCGCGCGACGGCACATGACCGTCTCCACCTCGGGCGTCGTCCCGGGGATCCGCGAGTTCGCGCGCCGCGGGATTCCGGCCCAGCTGGCCGTCAGCCTGAACGGCAGCAACCAGGAGATGCGCGCGGAGCTGATGCCCGTCTCCAGGCGCTGGCCCTTGCCCGAGCTGCTCTCCGCCGTCGACGACTACATCGCCGAGACGGGGCTCGAAGTGACGTTCGAGTTCGTCCTCATCCGCGGGATCACCTGCACCGACTCCGCCGCGGACGAACTGAAGGAGATCGTCCGGAACCGCAAGTGCAAGGTGAACGCGATCGCCCTGAACTCGTCGGAAAACGAAAAACTGGTCTCCCCGAGCCAGGAGGAGATCGACCGCTTCTTCGTCCGCATGGGAAGCGCGAGAAAGTTCATAACGCTGCGGCAGCCCCGCGGACGCGACATCCTCGCGGCCTGCGGACAGCTCGCGGCACAAAAAGGAAAGGCGAACTGAGATGCTGACTCAAAATCTCTCCGATTACTGGGAAAAACTCTACACGACCGGAAAGGATTATTGGGACCTGGGCAAGGCGACGCCCGCCCTGCTGAGCTTCTTCAAGGACGCCCGCTGCCCCGCCGAAGGGCGCGTGCTCGTCCCCGGCGCCGGACGCGGCTGGGACGCCAAGGCCTGGGCCGAACGCGGGCACGAGACCGTCGCGGTGGACTTCGCCCCGACCGCCGTGGACGCCCTCGACTCCCTCTCGCGCAAGATCGCCAACCTCACCTGCGTGGACCGCGACCTCTTCGAGCTGACCCCCGCGAAGTACGGCAAGTTCGACGTCATCTACGAATACTGCTGCTTCAGCGCGATCCACCCCGGCCGCCGCGACGAGTACTTCGAAATCTGGCAGAAGATGCTCACGGACGACGGCCTGATCATCGCCCTCTTCTCGCCCCTGTGCGACGACGACACGATGGTCGGCCCGCCCCACGCCACCTCCGAAGGGGAGCTGATGGCCCGCATGGACGGCGTCTTCGAGATCCAGGACCAGATCCCGGTCGCCAATTCGGTCCCCTCGCGCAAGGGCAAAGAGGCCATCTGGCTCCTCCGCAAGGCGAAATAGCGGAAAATTCGCAAAAATGTGCAGTGAACATTTGACAACTGCACTTTAGAGCAGTATATTATGGGCAGGTGAACCGAACCAGGAGCCTCCCATGACCGTCGCTTCCGTCTCCTCCGAACTCGCCCCCCTGACCGACAGGCAGCGCGAAATCTACGAGTACATCCGCAAGCGCGTGACCGAAGACCACCGCCCGCCCACCGTGCGCGAAATCGGCGAGCAGTTCGGCATCAGCTCGACCAACGGCGTCCGCAGCGTGCTGAGCGCGCTGATCCGCAAGGGCTACGTCTCGCGCTCGCCCAAGGTGAGCCGCGGGCTGGAGGTCGCCGAGGCGGCCGTCCCCAAGGCCGAGCCGCTCCGCGAAGGGGAAGGCGAGGGCGTGGAGATCCCGATCGTCGGCCGCGTGGCGGCGGGCACCCCGATTCTCGCGGTGCAGAACCTCGAAGGGACCGTGGTCGTGGACCGGAACTTCCTCGCCGCCCGGCGCGACGTCTTCGCGCTCCGGGTCAAGGGCGACTCGATGATCGAGGCCGGCATCCTCGACGGCGACCTCATCTTCGCGCGGCAGCAGCAGACCGCCGAGCCCGGGCAGATGATCGTGGCGCAGGTGGAGGACGAGGCGACCGTCAAGTACTTCCACCCCGAGAAGAACGGCGTCCGGCTGGAGCCCGCGAACAGCGCCTACAAGCCGATCTGGGTCCCCGAGGACAAGAACTTCAGCATCGCCGGCCTGGTGATCGGCGTGCTGCGGAAGTTCAACTAGGGGAACGCGCTAGATCGAGCAGTCCTCGTCGTCCGCGCCGGGGGCCGTCCCCTCGGGGAAGTCGGGATCGGAATCGCCCGCCTCCTCGTTGGGGTAGAGGAGCGCGTAGCACTCGTTGCAGTAGGCGAGGTCGGCCATCACGCGGTCCACGCGGTTGACGCCGCACTTGCTGCAGAGCTGGTGTTCCAGGATGTGCTCGGTCCGCTTCTGCTCGTCGCGGCACTCCTGGAGGATCCGGTTGTAGATCTCCTCCTGCGACTCCTCGCCGCGGCGTTCCTTGCCGCGCTGGGCGATGGTCGGCTTTTCGGGGAGCTTCTGGTCGCCGGTGCCGAACTTCTTCTTGTTGTTGCGCTCGTCGCTTTCGGTGACGACGCCGAAAAAGGTCGCCTTGGCGTAGCGGTGCGCCGCGACGAAGTCCTCGATGCGCCAGCTCTGGCCCTTCACGGGGAGGTCGGAGATCGGGGGCGCGACCTTGACGTGCTTCTCGGGCTTGGCCTTGGGTTCCGGCGCCGGCTTGGCCTTGGGCTCGGAAGCCGGCTTGGCGGCGGGCTTGATCTTGGCGTTGCCGCCCTTCGCGGGCTGCGGCGCGGGCTTCTTCGCGGGAACCTTGGCGGCGGGCTTGGGAGCCGGCTTGGGCGCGGGCTTCGCGGCCGGCTTCTTCGCCGGGACCGGCTTCCTGGCCGCGGGCTTGGGAGCGGGCTTCTTCGCACCCGTCTTGGAGACGGGCTTCGCGGGCTTCTTCGCCGGAACCGGCTTCCTGGCCGCGGGCTTGGACTTGGAGGGCGTCGGCTTCTTCGCGGACTTCGCGGCCGGCTTGGGCGCGGGTTTCTTCACGGGGGCCTTTTTCACGGAAGCCTTCTTGGCGGGCTTGGCCTTGGAGGGCGCCGGTTTCTTCGCGGACTTCGCGGCGGGCTTGGGCGCGGTTTTCTTCGCGGGGGCCTTTTTCGCCGCGGACTTGGACTTGGAGGGAGCCGGCTTCTTGACGGGCTTCGCGGGAACGGATTTTTTCGCGCTCTTCGGTTTGCTGGCCATCGGGTCGTCCTCCAATAGACTTGGGGGGGAAAGATAGCAACGAAATGGCTAGATTTGGCCGTCCCCGCCCCTCCGAAGAGAGTCCATGAGCCAGCCCAACACCCGGAATTTCTGCATCATCGCCCACATCGACCACGGGAAATCGACCCTGGCCGACCGCCTGCTCGAAAAGACGCGGACGCTGACCAAGCAGCAGATGACCGACCAGGTGCTCGACGACATGGACCTGGAGCGCGAACGCGGCATCACGATCAAGTCGCACGCGATCCACATGAACTACGAGCTCGACGGGCAGGTCTGGTCGCTCAACATGATCGACACCCCCGGCCACGTGGACTTCACCTACGAGGTCTCGCGCTCGCTGGCCGCCTGCGAAGGCGCCATCCTCCTGATCGACGCCGCCCAGGGGATCGAGGCCCAGACGATGAGCAACCTGATGCTCGCGATCGACTCGGACCTGACGGTGATCCCCGTGATCAACAAGATCGACCTCCCCGGAGCGGACCCCGACGGCATCGCGAAGCAGGTGGAGGAGATCCTCGGCTACGACGCCGCGGAGATCCCGCGCATCTCCGCGAAGAACGGGATCAACATCGACCAGGTGCTGGAGAAGATCGTCCGGGAGATCCCGCCGCCCAAGGGCGAGGACTCGAACCCGCTGCAGGCGCTGATCTTCGACTCGCTCTGGGACAGCTACCGCGGCGCGGTGGCCTACGTGCGCGTGGCGGAGGGGTGCCTGCGCGTGGGCGACGCGATCCGCATGATGCAGACCAGGGCCGAATACGACGTGAGCGAGGTCGGCATCTTCACGCTGGAGCGCGTGCCCGTGGAGACGCTGCGCGCGGGCGACGTCGGCTACGTCCTCGCCAACCTCAAGGCGCTCGCCGACATCAAGGTGGGCGACACCATCACCTCCGCGAAGAACCCCGCGCCCGAGCCGCTGCCCGGCTACCGCGAGATCAAGCCGATGATCTTCTCGGGACTCTACCCCGTGGAGGCCGAGGACTACAAGTCGCTGCGCGACGCGCTGGAGAAGCTCTGCCTGAACGACCCCGCCCTCACCTGGGAGCCCGAGACCTCCGAGGCGCTCGGCTTCGGGTTCCGCGCCGGCTTCCTCGGGCTGCTCCACATGGAGATCGTGCAGGAGCGGCTCGACCGCGAGTTCAACGTCAACATCATCACGACGACGCCCAACGTGGAGTACCACGTGCTGCTGACCAACGGCGAGGAGATCAAGGTCGAGAACCCCTCCAAGCTGCCCGACCCCGGCACGATCGAGGAGATCCGCGAGCCCTTCATCTCGGCGCACGTCTACACGCCCAAGGACTACGTGGGCGCGATCATGAAGCTGGCCGACGAGAAGCGCGGCGTCTTCAAGACGATGGACTACATCAACGAGCACAAGGTCTCGCTCCTCTACGAGCTGCCGATGGGCGAGGTGATGCTCGACTTCTTCGACCGCCTGAAGTCGATCTCGCGCGGCTACGCCGGGTTCGACTACGAGTTCCTGGAATACCGCGCCGAGAACCTGGTGCGGCTCGACATCCTCCTCAACGGCGACCCAGTGGACGCCTTCTCGGCGATCATCCACAAGGACAAGGCCTACACCTACGGCCAAGGCATCTGCGTCAAGCTGAAGGACCTGATTCCGCGCCAGCAGTTCGACGTGCCCGTGCAGGCCGCCATCGGCAACCGCGTCATCGCGCGCACCACCATCAAGGAGGTGCGCAAGAACGTCACGGCGAAGTGCTACGGCGGCGACGTCACGCGCAAGCGCAAGCTCCTCGAAAAGCAGAAGGAGGGGAAGAAGCGCATGAAGCAGATCGGCCACGTGGTCGTTCCGCAGGAGGCCTTCCTCGCGGTCCTCAAGACCGGGGACGAGCAGGCATGAGCTCCTGCGCCTTCCTCGACGCGCAGCGGCGGAAGCACGACGGGCGCAACCCCCTGCTGCTCGCGGTCGTCTGCGCGGCCTGCCTGCTCGCGGGGACGTTCCTCGAACGCCACGCGCTGACCGCCGTCCGCGCGCCCGACCGCGCGCTCGGTTCCGAGCTCGCCGAGGGCTCCTACGCCCTGGTCTGCCGCGCGCCGCTCTGCTCCGGAACGGAGCGCGGCGCGACCGCGCTGGTCTCCACGCCCGCCGGCCCGC
>JAGCEZ010000111.1 GCA_017650365.1 Fibrobacterales bacterium
AGGACACCGTGATGAACGGCGCCCAGGGCATCCAGGGCGTGAAGGGCGACACGGGCGCCGCGGGCGCGGACGGCGCGAACGGAGCGGACGGCGCCAGCTGCTCGGGCGTCTCTCTCGGCGACACCGCGGTCGTCATCAGCTGCGGCGGCGTGGTGGTCGACACCCTCTTCAACGGCAAGAACGGCGCGGACGGCGCCCAGGGCGAACAGGGCATCCAGGGCGTGAAGGGCGACGACGGCTCTTCCTGCACTGGCCGCGCGATCGACGGCGTGGGCATCGAAATCACCTGCGGCGGCGCGGTGGTCGACACCCTGCGCAACGGCCGCGACGGTCAGGATGGCCAGGACGGCCAGGACGGTCAGGACGGCGCCGACGGCCCCGCCTGCTCTCTGCTCACCATCGAAGTGAACGACATGCGCGGCGTGGAAATCACCTGCGGCGCGCAGGTCGACACCCTCTGGGACGGCGAAGACGGCGCCGCGGGCGCGGCCGGCGCCAACGGGCGGAGCATCCACTGGCTCGGCCATCTCGACTCCATCCCCTCGAACCCCAAGGTGAACGACGTCTTCTATCTGGAAGGGTTCGGCGTGACCTGCCTCTGGAGCGGAAGCTCCTGGGACATCTTCACCAAGGACGCGAACGCCAAGGTCGACCGCTGCTTCACTCCGGAAGAGGCCTCCGACGTCGGCGTCCTGGTCGACTCCCGCGACGGGCAGACCTACGGCTGGGTGAAGATCGGCAACCAGACCTGGATGGCCAGCAACCTCAACTTCGGCTCGCGGGTCGCCGGCGGGACCGACCAGGGCGACGCCTCCGACACGAGCGCCCAGCGCTGGTGCTACAACAACGACGGCAACTACTGCGCGCAGTACGGCGCCCTCTACCAGTGGCACACGGCGATGGGTCTCGCCCAGAGCTACGACAACAACTACGCCGCGGTCTCCGGCGAAACGCAGGGCATCTGCCCCGAAGGGTGGCACGTTCCGACCCGCGCGGAATTCAACACGCTCCAGACCTCTCTCGCGGCCGAAGGCGAAACGGCCGGAAGCTCCGTCTTCGGCGCGCTTCTCGGCGGCTACCGCTACAGCACCTGGTTCTCCGACTTCTCGGGAATCGGCAGTGGCGCCTACTGGTGGACCGCCGACCAGCAGGGCCAGGGCAACAACCAGCGCGCAAATGCCTACTACGCCACGTGGAGCTCGACGACGATCAGCACCAACCGCAACGACAAGAGCGACTACGGCTACGCGCTCCGCTGCCTGAAAAACGCGGACTGACCATTTCCCGCGACGAATCCAGGCCCCTTCTCCGGAAGGGGCCTTTTCGCGTGCCCGGACAATGGCGAAAACGGCCCGAAAACGGCATGTCGACGCTTCCAAGCGAAAAAAAACGGCTCGAAACGGAAAAAAGTTCTTGACAACGGGCTCCCGGGGGAAGAGATTAGTTGCATCACCTGCCGGAGGGCGCGTGACGTCCTTCGTACAAACGGCGGCCCCGAAGGCCGCATCAGCAACCGGAGGTCGATCGTGAAACTGGGGACTATTTCCAAGTTGGCGGGATGTGGCCTGCTTCTCTCCATCGTAGCGTGCACGGGTCCCGAAGGGGCCGCGGGCGCGGACGGCAAGGACGGGCGCAACGGCACGAACGGTTTGAACGGCGATGCCTGCTGGGCCGAACGGGTCTCGGGCGGGTTTCAGCTGATCTGCGGCATCGACACGGTCGGCGTCCTGAAGGACGGCGCGAAGGGCGACCCCGGCCAGCCCGGCGAACAGGGCGAACCCGGCACTCCGGGCGCGCAGGGGCCCAAGGGCGACGACGGCGCGGCGGGCACCTCCTGCTCCGCGGCTCCTGTGGACGGCGGCTTCCAAATCAGCTGCGGCGGGGAAGTGGTCGGCACGATTCTGAACGGTCAGGACGGCGCTCCCGGCGCCGATGGCGCTCCTGGCGCGGACGGCGCTCCCGGTGCAGACGGTGCTCCCGGCGCCGATGGCACCTCCTGCTCCGCGGTTCCGATTGACGGCGGCATTCAGATTAGCTGCGGCGGCGAAGTGGTCGGCACGATCATGAACGGCCAGAACGGCGCAGACGGCGCTCCCGGCGCCGATGGCGCTCCTGGCGCGGACGGCGCTCCCGGTGCAGACGGTGCTCCCGGCGCCGATGGCACCTCCTGCTCCGCGGCTCCCGTGGACGGCGGCTTCCAGCTTTCCTGCGGCGGGGAAGTGGTCGGCACGATTCTGAACGGTCAGGACGGCGCTCCCGGTGCGGACGGCGCTCCCGGTGCGGACGGCGCCCCCGGTCAGGACGGCGCTCCGGGCCAGGATGGTGCTCCGGGCCAGGACGGCGCTGACGGCGCTTCCTGCACCGCGACTCCCGTGAACGGCGGCTACGACATGGTCTGCGACGGCGTCTCCGTCGGGACGGTCACTAGCTGCACCGCGCGTGCGCTCGAGAACGGCGTGGAAATCTCCTGCGGCGGCGAAGTGGTCGGCGTCCTGCTCGGCTCTCCCGCCGTGGCGACCGTCGGCAACAAGGCCTATTCCGACGCCTCCGCCGCGCTCGCTGCGGCCGCTGCGGACGGCGGCACGGTGACGCTCGCCGCCGACATCTCGTTCTCGGACCAGATGACGCTCACGGATGTGGACGTGGAAATCGACCTCAACGGCAAGACCGTCACGGCGACCAACAGCTATCCCTTCGTCGTGGACGCAGGGGCGTCGCTCGTCATCCGCGACAACGGAGCCGGTGGCAAGATCGTTGCTCCCGTGTACGGGGTCTGGGTGCAGGACGGCGGCACCCTCACGGTTGAATCGGGGACCATCGAATCCGTCGAATCGACCGTGGTGCCTTGGGGCGAGGGCAGCATCGTCAACATCAACGGCGGCACGCTGACCGCGTCGGACAACTGCCCGGTGTCGGGCAACGGCTCGAGGACCTCGAACTCCGTCATCAACATCACCGGCGGCGAAATCATCGGGAACATCACCAGCGCCGGCTACGCCTCCTGCGGCGTCTACGCGCCGAACGCGGGCCAGGTGAACATCTCCGGCGGCCACATCGTCTCGACCAACGGCGCAGGCGTCGTGGTCCGCGCGGGCACGCTCAACATCACGGGCGGCACGATCGAAGCTCAGGGCGATGCCGCCTTCAAGGGCAAAGTCGGCGACTCCCGCGTGGTCGTCACCACCTCGGCCGTCGTGGTCGACCTGGCGAGCCACTATCCCGGGCTTGACGTTGACAACGACAAGGTGAACATCTCCGGCGACGCGGTTCTGAGCGGTTCGCACGCCGCGCTCGACGAAGTGCTGGACGCCGGCCAGAGCACGATCTACTCGGTCAGCGGCGGCTCTTTCAACACCCTGCTCCCCGCCGAGTTCATCGCGGCCGGCTATGCGCAGTCCACCGTGGCGGACGACCAGGGCTACTTCACGGTGCAGCCGGAATAGCGGCGAATCCGAAGTCTGAAACGAAAGCCCTTCCCTCCGGGGAAGGGCTTTTTCGTGCGCTTCCCGAAATTCGCGAAAAGCGATTGCGCGACACGCTCTTTGTAATTATTTTTGGAACAGGGAGCAGCGATCCCGTGCGCACTTGCACTGCGAGCAAATTCGCGCGGCTCCGTGCCGCAGGACTGGACAATCTTGGAGCCAATGGGCGCTCCGCAAGGGCCGGTGCAAGAGGCCGCAGAGTCTCCGCCAAGCGGGGACTTAAGGAGTGCCCGACATGCGCAGGAACCAAGATCGGCGGTCGTACGTGAACACCACTTCCGCACAGCAGAAACCCGGACGCGACACGCATCGCTGGCTGCCGCTTTCCAAATGGTCCGTGGCCGTGGAGATCCGCGGCCTGGGCGTGGACGACGCGAAGGAGGCCGCCAGGAACCTCGAGAAGGCGCTGGAAGGCCGCGCGGCGAACGCGAAGCACACCTCGTGCCAGAACGACGTCTGCAAGGCGCTGGGCTTCGACGACGGGCTCGCCGGGCTGCGGAACGCCTGGAAGCCCGACGGCGTCCTCGCGCGGATCTTCGCGGCCCGCGGCGTCGATCCCGAAAAGGCGGAAAACGACGCGGACCTCTTCGCGCGCCATCCGGGCGACATGGACGCGTTCACCTGCGTCCGCCGCCGCCAGCTGGCCGACCGCCTCTTCTCCACGGACTGCGAGTGGCCCCGGCGCGTCTACACCGGCTACGGCAAGTTCGCGGACGCCGAAGCGGCGCGCGGCGAATTCCGCGACTGGGACTGGATGGCCCGCGAGCTCGTCTCGCGCGGCTTCTCGTTCGACGGAAAGCGGCCCGCGCCCGAATGGGAGATCCGCGGCGAGCTGCCCGCGCTCCATCTCTGCGCGATCTGCCATCTGCGGGGCGAGAACCTGCTCGACTTCGGGCGTCCCCCGCGCAAGGAGGAGTTCTTTGTCTGGATCCACGGCGATTCCGACGAGGCGGCGCGCGAACGCGAACGCAAGCGCGAACTGGCCTGGGCGGTCCGCGGCGTGCTCGACGGCGAGGAGCGCGGCTGGATCGAGATCGTCAAGGCGACCGACTCGCTCGCGGTCCTCTTCTCCGCGGACGGGAAGTTCGACTTCGTCTTCCGGGGGATGCGCGAGGACGATTTCCGGAACGACTACGCGCCGTTCCTCCGCGCCGACGAGATCTCGCCCGACGACCTGCACCAGGCCTACGCGAAGTGGGCCTACTTCGAATACGCGGGCTGCCTGGACAAGGACCTCTGGGACGCGGAGTGCCGCTTCTACGGCCCGAGGGGCGGGACGGTCCGCGTGTATCCCGGGAGCGACGACGTGGTCCGCGACCATTTCCTGAACCACGTCTGGAAGCGGAGCGAGCCCAGGCTGACGAAGTGCGACAAGGCGGAGCTGGACCGCATGGGGCTTCCGCTCGTCTTCCGCCCCTGCAAGGAGGGGAGCCGCTGCCTCTTCTCCGACCTCGTCACGGTCGCGCTCTTCCGCGAATTCCTCGCCGAGAACCCGGACTGGGCGAAGCGGCGCGCGGAACCTCCGTTCGACAACCACTGGGAAGAGGGCGCCGACGACGATCCCGCGCTCGTCTGCTGGTACGACGCCTACAGGTTCGCCTCGTGGTTCGGGAAGAAGCACGGACTCGCGGTCGAGCTCCCTCCGCAGGAACTCTACGCGGAATGCTCCTCCGAGGTCTCGCCCGCGCCGAAGCTGGAGATCGGCAGGACCTTCGACGAGATCCGCGAGAAGTCGCCGCACGGCCTCCTCGAACGCGCGGACGGCATGCGCTTCTTCAAGGACCTCGGCTTCTGCGAATGGCTGTCGGAGCCGGGCGCGGCGGTCAACACGCTCTTCATCAGCGCGGCGCTCTCGATCAACGCCTCGCCCGAGCGCGACAGGTGCGCGCCGCACAGCGACTACGGCCGGCGCGTCCCGGCTCCCCTGAAGATCGGCTTCCGGCTCTGCTGCCGGGGAAAGATTTGAGGACGAACACGCAACAAGGAGAGAAGAGATGAAGAACGCGAAAACGACGATCTCGTTGGCGCTGGCGGCGCTCTTCGCCGGCTTGTGGACCGGGTGCGGATCCGACGGCGGAAGCAGTTCGCCGTCGAAGGGCTCCGAGGGGTGGTGCGAAACGGCGGGGAACTGCGGCACGTTCACCGACGCGCGCGACGGCAGAAGCTACAAGTGGACGAAGATCGGGAACCAGGTCTGGATGGCCGAGAACCTGGACTTCGGCGCGATGGTCGCAGCCGGGGACGGCGGGCTCTTCTCGAAGAACCAGTCCAACTCGGCCCCCGATTCCGCGCAGAAGTGGTGCTACGACGACGACGCGGCGAACTGCGCGACGTACGGCGGCCTCTACCAGTGGCACACCGCCATGGGGCTCGGCAGCGACGCCCTGCTCGTCGAGCAGCAGATCGGGCCGTGGCACCGCGGCATCTGTCCCGAAGGGTGGCATGTCCCGAGCTTCGACGAGTGGATGGAACTCCACGTCGAGTTTTTCACCGGCGTTCCCTTCGCCGACCGCGAAGACCTCGAAGGCGCCGAAGCGTTGGCCTACAACAGGAAGCTCGCGTCCGTCGCGACCAAGCTGAAGGACGTTGAGGCCTGGGGCAAGGGAACCGACGACTACGCCTTCTCCGCGCTTCCCGCAGGCCATCGCGCGCTGTTCACCGAATCTTCCGTCCCCGCCGCCGGTTTCGCCGACCTGGGCGCCGGCGCGACCTGGTGGAGCTCCGTGCAGCATGAAAATCCGCGCGGCGCTTGGTTCGTCCTGTTCAACGGAAGCGGCGTGACGGGAGCCGGCGCTGGAGAGAAGACCGGCGCGGCGTCGCTCCGCTGCCTGAAGGACGGCGGCGCGGACTTCGGCGGTTCGTCGGAAACGGCCTCCTCCGAAGAGCTGGTCTCCTCCTCCTCCGAAGCCGAGCCGGATTCCGGAACGTTCACCGACGCGCGCGACGGCAGGAACTACAAGTGGAGAAGAATCGGCGACCAGGTCTGGATGGCCGAGAACCTGGACTTCGGCGCGATGGTCGACGGCTCGGCGCCGCAGGGCCCTGCCACGGCGACGTCAGCGGACAAGTGGTGCTACGGCGATCTGCCGGGATCGTGCGGGACCTACGGCGGCCTGTACGAATGGCACACGGCGATGGCGCTCGACTCCTCCTACAGGTCGCAGCTCGCGATGCGGGCCGTCCAGAACGTCCACCAGGGCATCTGCCCGGACGGCTGGCACCTTCCGACGAACGCCGAGTTCCAGCGGTTGGTCGACCAGGTCGACGAGGACAACGGCGGCGCGACCGGGGACGCGGGCGCGAGCCTGAAGAGCGCCCTCGGGTGGTATCTCGCCGGCGGCGGCTACGATGCCTACGGCTGGACCGGTCTGGCGGCGGGCAGCCGATTCGTCGCCGAAGGTTACGACGGCTATTTCTGGAACAACACCTACAACGGCACCTGGTGGACGGCGACGGAGAATTCCGCCGGCGGAGCCCGGATGTTCATGCTCGCCTACGATTCCGACGATTTCGCGGGCGCGGCGCACTACAAGAACGAAGGCTACTCCATCCGCTGCGTCCAGGGCGCCGGAACGAACTACGTGCCCACGGGGAACTCCTCGTCCAGCAGCTCCAGTTCCTCTTCGTCGAGCAGTTCCTCTTCCTCCTCCGCGGGGGCGCAACCCGGCCCGGTCGTCCTGTTCGACTACTCCGTGGGCAACGCCGGCACCGGAACAATGGCCGCCGACGATTCGCACTATAGCGACCAGAACTCCGCGCAAACCGTGCTGTTGCACAGCGACGGCAAATACTACCCGGCCGGGCAGAGCCTGGATATTGCAACTTGTCCGACCCATGATTCCGACGGGGACGGCAACTCCGACTGTTACTATGGTTGGAACGACGCCGATATGGTCACCGACAGCTCCTTCAAGCTCGGCGTGAAGCTGATGCAGTTCGTAAACCCCACCGGCTGGGGTTACACCAACGGCGGTTTCCTCTACATCTTGAGCGGCACCCAGCTTCAATCCGCCAACTACGTGGACATCGGCGATTCCGTGACCGTCAAGTTCTGGGCCGAAGCCGGCATGCCGGTCAAGATTTACATCATCGACAAGAACTATTACGAACCTACAAGCCACTACTATGATGTGGGCCTGATGAAGGCAGCTCTGACCGGCACTGGTGCCTGGCAGGAAGTGACCATACCAGCAAGCGCCTTTGCCCCCTATGCTGGTGCCACCAACACCCTTGACGCGAGCCATGTCAAGGCCATTGCGCTTGAATACGAACTGGGAGCAACTTCTTCTGGTGGCGATTGCACGCTTTGCAGCAACGAGATCAGAGATCTCGAGTGGCAGTCGCTGACGGTCTGGCGGTGACGCTACGTTCGGATTCCTCTCTTTCGAAAGCCCTTCCCTTCGGGGAAGGGCTTTTTAGCGAGGTTTGGCGCACGGAATCGCGCAGGGTTGGTTCGCGCGCTAGCCCCGGAACTTGGCGCGGAGGCGGGCGAGCGCTTCGGGCGTGATGGCCTGCGGCGCGGGCGCGGATTCCCGTTCGGCGCCGGAGGGCTTCCCCTTGCCGGAGCCCTTGCCCTTCGCGGGCGCGGCGTCCGCTGTTTCCGCGAGTTCGGCCTTCGGAGGCGGGATCGCGCCGGCCTTGCCGCGCGGCGCGTGCTCGGGGCTGCGTAGGAACGCGGCGACGAGGGGCTCCATTTCGCGCATCGCGGTCCAGTAGAGCTCGTGGCCCTCTTCGGGGTCGGCGCACTTCTCGAGCTTCGCGATCGGTTCGCGGAGCGGCTCGGGCAGCGCGATCGGGTTTTCGGGATCGGGGCTGAGCCGCGCGCGGAAGACGTTGCGCAGGCTGCGCCA
>JAGCEZ010000112.1 GCA_017650365.1 Fibrobacterales bacterium
GGACCAGGGCCCCGGCTTCATGGACGTCCCTCCGGGCATCTCCTCCTCCTACATCTTCTCGCTGAAGCCCGGCGACAAGGTGACGATGAGCGGCCCCTACGGCGACTTCCATCCGCAGTTCGACTCGAAGCGCGAGATGATCTGGGTGGGCGGCGGCGCCGGCATGGCCCCCCTCCGCGCGCAGATCATGCACATGACGAAGACGCTGCACACGACCGACCGCGAGATGCACTACTTCTACGGCGCCCGCGCGCTGAACGAAGTGTTCTACCTCGACGACTTCCTCTCGATCGAGAAGGAGTTCCCGAACTTCCACTTCCACCTCGCGCTCGACCGGCCCGACCCGGCCGCCGACGCCGCCGGCGTGAAGTACACCGCGGGCTTCGTCCACAACGTGATGTACGAGACCTACCTGAAGGAGCACACCGCCCCCGAGGACGTCGAGTACTACATGTGCGGCCCGCCGATGATGACCAAGTCGGTCAAGGCCCTGCTCGACAGCCTGGGCGTGGAACCCGACATGATCCGTCTGGACGACTTCGGTGGCTAGCCGCCGGAGCCCCGTGGGAAACCGGAAAACGAAAGGAAAGAAGATGAAGATCCGCAACCTGCTCCTCGCCCTCCTGGCCTGCGCCTCCCTGGTCTGCGCCCAGGAGGAATCCGAAACCGAATCCGAAGCCGCCTCCGCTCCGGCCCAGTCGTCGGCATCGACCTCCGCCTCCGCCTCGGGCGCGCACACGCTCGGCGTCGGCTACTACGGCATGATCGCCGGCGCGATTCCCGCCGTCGGCGTGGTCTACGCGGTCTCGCCCTCCATGGCCCTGCAGTTCGCCGCCGGCTTCACCTTCGAATCGAACAGCGACGTGAAGACCAAGGCGACCCTGCTCGGGTTCGCGCTCCACGCCGTTCTCCCGCTGCTCGACTTCGGGCCGATCACGGGCTCCTTCGCCCCCGGCGCCCAGCTCGCCGCTCCCATGGGCGACGTGGCCAACAAGAAGGTCGCGCTGGTCGCCAAGCTCCCCTTCCGCATCGGCTGGAACGTCGTGGACCGCCTGACGCTCTCCGCGGACATCGGCGTCGACCTCGCCTGGCAGAAGCCCAACACTCGAATCACGACGACGGGCGACCTGCTCGGCGGCGTGGGCCTCACGCTCTGGCTCTAGCCCGAAGCCCAAAATTCCGCAAAAAGCCCCGCCCCCGGCGGGGCTTTTTGTGTAGATTGGGAAAGGACCGGAACCGGCAGGAAACCGATGAGCAACACGAATCTCGAAGAGCGGATGTCGCAGCGCCAGCGCTGGACGGAAAAGCTGGAGGAGTGGCGCGTGGCGATCGAAAACGCCCTCTGCGACAAGCTCCAGATCAAGGCGACCGTCCGCGTGCGCGTGAAGAGCGTCGAGAGCCTGGTGGCCAAGATGCGGGGCCGCGCCGAAGGGACGCTGATCACCGACCTCCTGGGCATGCGCATCGTCGTCCCGTTCCTGAGCGACGTGGAAAAGGCGGTGGACTACCTGCGCGAGACGCAGCGCGTGATGGAGCTCGACCGCAAGGCCAACAACCTGAGCTCCCGCGAATTCGGCTACAACTCCGTCCACCTGCTCCTCCGACCCGAAGGGGTCGACGAGCTCGACCTGCCCGAAGGGTGCAGCCGCGTCGTGGAGGTGCAGGTGCGCACCACGCTCCAGGACGCCTGGGCCGAGGTGGAGCACGAGCTCATCTACAAGAACACGCATCTTCCCGGCGACTCGATGCGCAAGAAGATGGCCGCGATCAACGCCACGCTGACGCTGTCGGACATCATCTTCCAGGAGATCCGCGACCAGCAGAAGGAGCTGGAACGCCAGGGGCACGCGACCTTCGGCGGCCCGAACCCCGAGCAGGAGCACGCCGACGAGACGCAGTTCCGGCAGGCGGCCTCCACCGCGATGGGGCTCGAGCTCCTGCTGCGCAAGGCCCTCACGGCGCACAACAAGCGCGAATACGACGTGGCCGCGGAGCACTACACCGAAGCGCTCAAGCTGGCCACCGAGGCCAACATGCGATCGGTCCTCTTCAACCACCGCGGCCTCGCCCTGGCGATGCTCGGGCGCAACCACGAGGCGCTGCGCGACTACGGCTCCAGCCTGCAGCTCGACCCCAACAGCGGCAAGGCGCTGACCAACCGCGGCATCCTGCTGCGCCGCCTGGGCTACCTGGAGGAGGCGATCGCCGACTTCGAGCGCTCCGTCGCCGTGAAGAAGGGCGTGGACGTGCCCGGGAACCTCTTCCTGATGGCGCAGACCTACCAGCAGATGGGCAAGACCTCGCTCGCGCTCGAGAAGCTGCGCGAGGCCCTGGAGCTCGACCCGACGCGCGCCGAGGCCAAGGACCTTCTCCGCACCCTCCTCACCCAGCAGGGCTGAACCCTCCGCGAAAGCTATTTTTGAGACGATGAAACTCCCGACCGGAAACTTCCGACGCGCGGCGCTCTACTACGGGGCGATTCTCCTCCTGACCCTGCTCGCCGGGCTCGTCAACAACTTCTCCCGCACCGAAGAGGAGGGCCGCATGGACCTCTTCGCCGGGCAGGAAACCCTTCCGGAGCCCGACTGATGGAAGCCGCGGACGAAAAGAAGGGAACTGGAGCGAAGAGCGCGCTCGCCGTCGCCTGCTGCGTCCTCTCGGCGCTGCTCTGCTGCGTCGGGGCGCTGGAACTGCTCGGGTCCGACCTGGCCGACTGGCCGGCGCTGCGGAACCTCACGCTGGCCGCGCACAGCAAGTTCTTCCGGTTCAAGGCCCATTTCGCCGCGCTGATCGAATACGCGCTGGCCTTCGCGGTCTGGATTCCCGCGTTCTTCGCGCACAGGGAGTGGGCGGTCCGCCACATGAACCTCGCCTGCCGCGTCGGGCTGGGGCTGATGTTCGTCTTCGCGAGCCTCTTCAAGATCCAGGACCCGCAGCTCTTCGCGCGGCTCGTGGCGCAGTACCTCTTCCTGCCGCAGCCGCTGGTCAACGTCTGGGCGCTCTGGCTCCCGCCCGTCGAGCTCATTGTCGGGATCCTGCTGGTCGCCGGCCCGAAGACCCGCTGGAACGCGCGCCTGGTCCTTCTCATGTTCGTCGCCTTCATCGTCGCCCTGGCGCAGGCCGTGGTCCGCGACCTGGGGATCACCTGCGGCTGCTTCGAGCTCGAGGGCGCGATGGACAAGACCGAGGCGTGGGTCAGCCTGGTCCGCGACCTGATCCTCCTGGTTCCGACCGTCTGGCTCTCCTTCTTCGGGCGCGACCTCTGGATCTGGGCCCTCTTCCGCAAGGGCCCCGAAGCCCGATGACCTCGTACGACGTCGTCACCGTCGGCGCGGGACACGCGGGAATCGAATCCTCCTTCGCCGCCGCCCGGCTCGGCCTCGACAGCGCGCTGCTGACGCTCGACCTCCGCGCGATCGGGCGCATGTCGTGCAACCCCGCGGTGGGCGGCGTGGCCAAGGGACAGCTCGTCCGCGAAATCGACGCGCTCGGCGGGGCGATGGGCAGGCTGATCGACCGCGCGGGCATCCAGTTCCGGATGCTCAACACCTCCAAGGGCCCCGCCGTCTGGGGCCCGCGCGCGCAGGCCGACATGGACCTCTACTCCGCGCTCGCCGCGGACATGGCCGCGAAGCAGCCGAACCTGACGCTCGTCGAGGGCGAACTCCTCGACTTCGAGCGGAACGAGGACGGCTCGTTCGCGCTCTCCCTTTCGGAGAACCGCGAGATCCGCTGCCGCGCGCTCGTGGTCACGACGGGCACCTTCCTCGCCGCGCTGATGCACACCGGCCTGAAGCGGACGCCCGGCGGGCGGATCGGCGAACGCGCGGCGGACTCGCTCTCGAAGGCCCTCGCGCGCCACGGAATCGCGCTGCGCCGCCTGAAGACCGGCACCCCGATGCGCATCCGCACCTCCTCGCTCGACTTCGACGCGATGGAGCCGCAGTCCGGCGACGCGGTCCCCTTCCCGTTCTCCACGAGCACGGACTTCGAGCTCCGGAACGACGCGCTCTGCCACATCGTCCGACGAGCGAGAGGACGCACGAGATCCTGCGCTCGGGCTTCGACCGCTCCCCTCTCTTCACCGGCGTGATCAAGGGACTCGGCCCGCGCTACTGCCCGAGCATCGAGGACAAGGTGAACCGGTTCCCCGACCGGACCTCGCACCAGCTCTTCGTGGAACCCGAGGGTTCCGACTGCGGGCGCTCCTACGTCAACGGATTCAGCTCCTCCCTGCCCGCCGAGGTCCAGGAGGAGGCGATGCGCACGCTCCCGGGCTTCCGCGACGCGGAGATCCTGCGCTTCGGCTACGCCGTGGAATACGACTCGGTCCGCGCCACGCAGCTGAAGCCGACGCTGGAGCTCAAGGCGATCCCCGGGCTCTACTTCGCGGGCCAGGTCAACGGCACCTCGGGCTACGAGGAGGCCGCGGCCCAGGGGCTGGTCGCGGGCGCGAACGCCGGGCTGAAGCTGCTCGGGCGCGAGCCGCTGATCCTCGGGCGCGCGGAGGCCTACGCGGGCGTGATGGCGGACGACCTCACGACGATCGACATCGACGAACCCTACCGGATGTTCACGAGCCGCGCCGAGCACAGGCTCCTCCTCCGGCAGGACAACGTCGAGGCGCGGCTCCTCCCGCTCGGCGTCAGGCTCGGGCTCGTGGGCGAGGAGCAGCGGGAGCGCTTCCTCGCCTCCCGGGAGCGCCTCGCCGCCGCGCGGACCGCCCTGCGCGCGACCTCCGTCGCCCCGGAGACGATCAACCCGGCGCTGGAGGAGCGCGGCGAGAAGCCGATTCCCGAGAAGTGCCGACTGTTCGAGCTCGCGCGGCGCAGCGATCCCCCGATGGACCTGATGCTCTCCCTGGCCGGAGCGCCGGAGCTGACGCTCTTCGAGAAGACCGAGCTCTGGGCCGACGAGCTCTACGGCGGGTTCCGCGAACGGCAGGAACGGGCCGTGGAGCGCCAGGAGCGGGCCGAGAAGCTGCGGATTCCGGACGACGTCGACTATTTCGCGCTGAAGACGATCTCCATCGAGGCCCGCCAGGCGCTGAGCAAGGCCCGCCCGGCCACGATGGGGCAGGCGCGGCGCGTGGCCGGGGTCCGCGCCACGGACCTGGCCGCCCTCCTCTACGAGCTGACGCGCCGGCGCGACCCCTCCGCGCGCGCCTGATGTTTTTATCTTTCCCGAAACACGCTCCCCTCCCCGGGGAGTCCGTTTCACGCTTAAAGGGAAAGGCAGATGAGCGCGATTGACTGGGCGATTATCATCTTCTACTTCATCTTCCTGTTCGGGGTGGGCTTCGTCGTCCGCGGCACCGCTTCGAAGAGCATGGAAGGCTTCTTCTCCGCCGGCCGCGGCATGTCCTGGTGGCTGATCGGGGTCTCCCTCGTGGCGACCACGTTCGCCGCGGACACCCCCCTGGTCATCTCCGGCTGGGTCTCGACCTACGGGATCTCCGGGAACTGGTTCTGGTGGGGCGGCGTGATCGGCCAGGTGGCGCTCACGGTCTTCTTCGCCCGCAAGTGGCGCACCTCCGGCGTGGTCACCGACGTGGAGCTCACCGAACTCCGCTACGGCGGCAAGCCCGCCCTGGTGCTGCGCACGACCAAGGCCGCCATCAACGCGCTGCTCGTGAACATCGTCACGCTCGGCTGGGTCTTCGCCGCCATGCGCAAGATCGTGAAGCCGATCATCAAGTGGGGCGACATCCTCCCCTCCGGCGTCTACGACTGGCTCAACGCCAACATCCCGAGCTTCCTCATCTTCAAGGACCTCGACAACACCATCACCGTCGTCATCCTCGTCGCGATCGTCGTCGCCTACGTCACGGTGGGCGGCCTGAAGGCGGTGATGATCACCGACTTCTTCCAGTTCGGCCTCGCGCTCTTCTGCGCCTACCTCATCGCCTGGGTGGCGATCAACAACGAATACGTCAACGGCTTCGCCGACCTCTGGGCCAAGCTGAAGAGCCTCTACCCCGCCGCCGACGCGACCACCGCCGCCGCCGTGGACGCCGCGGGCAAGCCCTTCCTCTCGTGGGAAGCGGTCAGCTCCTTCATCCCCTCCTTCGACGCGGCCTCCGCGCTGATGCCCTTCAGCGCCTTCGTGCTGACCATCGGCGTGCTCTGGTGGACCAACGGTGCCATCGACGGCTCCGGCTACACCGCCCAGCGCCTGAACACCGCGAAGACCCCCTCCGACGCCGAAAACGGCTCCTACCTCTACACCCTCCTGAACTTCTGCCTCCGCCACTGGCCCTGGGTGGTCGCCGGCCTCGCCGCGCTGGTCATCTTCCCGCGCCACGAATACGACCTCCTCGCCCGCCAGGCCACGCAGTGCGCGAACGGCTCCTGCCAGGAGCTGACGATCCCCACCGTGGGCGTCGTCAACGAGGCGAGCGTGAAGATCTGCCGCGAAAACCCCTCGAAGTGCGAACTCCGCGGGTTCGAAATGCTGATCTCCGCCACCGGCACGCTGGAACAGGACGGTATTTATCCCCTTTCGACCACCGTCCCGGCGATCAACGAATGCGTCAAGGACGAGTCGAAGTGCACCGCCGAGATGAAGGCCTGCATCGCCGGCGACGCCTGCGCGATCCCCGGCTTCGCCACGCTGAAGCGCGTCGACAAGGCGCCCGAAGCGCAGGCCGAGCCCGCGCCCGAAGCCGAAGCCGCCGCGCCCGCGGCCGCCGAGGCCGCCAACGGCCCGATCGACTCCGCGGCCGCCGTGGCCGCCGCCC
>JAGCEZ010000113.1 GCA_017650365.1 Fibrobacterales bacterium
ACCCGCGAAGCGCTCGCGCGCAGAAAGGCCGAGGGGGCCACGCTCGGCCGGCCGGCCGGAAGACGGGCGGCGCCCAATCCCCTCTGCGAGCGAAACGCCGAATGGATCCGGGAACAGCTCCAAAACGGGCGGGCCAAAAGCGAAATCGCCCGCGACCTCGGCATCGCCCGGGGGACGCTCTACCGGTACTTGAAGCGGTGAAATCTGCATTTCCGCGAACCAGCGCGCGGAAAAAGACCGGCGACCCCAGAAACTCCGCCTACATCGCGGAGGCGTGAAAACAATGGCCGACCTGGCCGCGCTCGACTCAAAGGGAAAGACCGACCCCCGCGCTTCCCTTCTCGGCAAACTCCTGCCTGGCGGCGTTCCACTCCTTCATCAATTGGACGAGCTCTTCTGTACCGACGACAACAGGTTTGTCGTCATCCTCCGAGTAAGGGAACATGTCGACAATTTTCGTCGTCTTCGGTCCAATGGTCCAGGCAAAGGCGTTGCCGCTGCATTCGTAGCGACGTCTTTTCCCAGACAGCACAAGATCGAAATCCGCCAGCATGGATTCATAGAAGTGCGACACTTCGTCGTCAAGGAACGACGTCAGCAAAGACAGTTTGCCGTCAAAGACGAAATACATGCTGTCCTTCTTTCCGTTCAGTTCGGTATACTCAATGCGGTAGTCCATCGTATCCAAAATATGCGCCAGAAAGCCCCCGCAAAACCGTCATGGAATCGCGCCTCGCCGGCGGCAAAGGCGTTCAGGGAAAACGTTCCTTTTTTCTGAACACTCTCAATCTATAAAAGTTGCCATGACAACGCGCAAAATGGCGCGAATTCGCGGTTTTGCCCTGCGGCCAGGAGGCCGGAATCTGTTCAGTCTAAACGAACGTTTAGATGGAACAGACAAGGTCGGTTGAAGTTGCCGCAACTGCGCAGTTGAGACAGCCTGATCGGCTCGTGAAATGGAGCGTAAATAATCTGCGCACGCAACGCGCTTACCGTGCGAAAAAGAGCAGCGCAAGCAACGATGATTCTCGTTTGTCTCCCATCTTGAAATGGCCTGGTGGGAAAGAACGTGAACTTGACCAGATTTTCCGGTTCGCACCAGCGAAATTCAAAAATTATTTCGATCCATTTGTCGGTGGAGGTGCAGTTTTTACGGCCTTCCAAGCCGAACATTTTTTCATCAACGACCTGTCCGAAGAATTGATAGGGCTGTACAAAAGCATTGCGACAGATGATCGCCATTTCTTCGAAACCGCGCATGGAATCTCTATTGCCTGGGGGAAGCTGAGTGTCTTAAGCGATGCGCTCTTTCCTGAAGCACTTCGCATCTACATGCAGTGTCGAAAAAAAGAATGTGCCATTTTGAAAGAAAAAGTGCGGCACCTTCTTTCTTTGTGCGAGGACATGATACTGGATGTTGCGTCCAACGTTGGAGAAATCTCGTTCGAAGAAGATCTGCTAGACGGAATATGCCAGAAATTTTCGAGAATGAGCGCGCTTGAGCGCAGAAAAGGGCTTTTGCGACGGGACGATTTGAAACTGAACTTTGAAACGGCCCTGCGGAGCTCTTTTTATGTGAGTTTGAGAAGGCTGTACAATAGCGGATTCGGCAAGATAAACCGCCAAGCGCTGTTCTTTTTCGTGCGGAATTTCGCGTATAGCGGAATGTTTCGATACAATGCCAGAGGCGAATTCAACGTTCCCTACGGCGGCATCGGATACAACAGCAAGAATCTGAAGAAGAAGCTGACCTACTATCAGAGCGATCTGCTCCGCCACCGTCTTTCCAATACGACCATCGAAAACTGCGACTTCGAAACTTTTCTTCGAAAGTACGCTCCCAAGAAGAACGATTTCGTTTTCCTTGATCCTCCGTACGACACCGATTTCAGCACATATGCACGAAACGAATTCTCGGAAAAAGATCAGCGGCGCCTCGCCGCATATCTCACAAAAGAATGCAAGGCGAAATGGATGCTTGTGATAAAGCATACCGATTTCATCCACAGCCTTTACGCGAAACAGGAAGGAGTCAACATCCACTCCTTTGAGAAAAAGTACGCCGTGAGTTTCATGAACCGTAACGACCAAAACGCAACCCATCTTGTTGTGAGGAATTATGACTGAGGACAGATACAGCGAACCCAATCTTCTCGTGCCCGCAGTAATTGCGCTTGGGAAGAGCGGCGGGAAATTGTCAACACCAGAGATGATTGATGCTTTGACCGAGATGTTGGAGCCGTCTCCAAGTGACCTTGTCCCTTATTCCAGCAGGAAGGATTCGAAGTTTTCGCAAACGGTGAGGAACATAAAGTCACATGCAAAGCTGTCGCAATTGCAATGGGCGCAAGAAGACGAGGATGGGTGGACACTCGACTTGAAGGGGAGTGCTCTGTATAATCGCTTGGCAAATTATATGACCAAGCAGTCTATGCCCACTCCTTCAAATGACGGAAGGAACGCTCGCTACGTTCAGACCATCTACTACGGTGTGCCGGGGTGCGGAAAGAGCCATGTAATTGAAGATGAAATTGGAAATCTTCCCGAAACGAGCAAGACGCGCGTGGTGTTCCACCCGGACTACAGCAACGCAGATTTCGTGGGGCAGATTCTGCCGCACGTTGACGGGAAAGAGGTCCGTTACGACTTCACGCCGGGGCCTTTCGCGAAGATTCTCAAGAAAGCGCTGCGCAGCAAAGAGCGGCACGCCTTGGTGATCGAAGAAATCAACCGCGGAAATGCGGCTGCGATTTTCGGCGAAGTGTTCCAGTTGCTAGACCGGTTCCACAATGACGCCGAGGACAAAATTGACGCCCTGAAACTTCATTCTGGCGACAAAGCTGGCTGGAGCAAATACGCGATTTTCAACGAAGAACTTGCGAAGTATATCCTTGACGAAAGGGATGGTTACACGAAACTCGAGCCCGTCACGAAAGACGAAGATGGGGCCGGCGTACAGTATAAACTCGAAAGTGGGCAAATTTTCAGTTTCGACGGCATTCGCATTCCGCCGAATCTTTCCATCTACGCGACGATGAACACGAGCGACCAGGGCGTGTTCACGCTGGACAACGCCTTCCAACGCCGCTGGGAGATGAAGCTGATTCCGAACAAGCTGAATGACGCCTCACAACAAGATTGTCTCATTGCCGATACCGGTGTTACATGGGGCGCTTTCCGCGACGCAATCAATAACCTCATTATGGATTCTGCCCAAGCGAGCGGCCTTTCGAGCATGGAAGACAAGCGTCTAGGCGGATGGTTCATCTTGCCGGACAAGGATGGCGCCATTTCCAAGGAGGCGTTCGCCAATAAGGTGCTGAAGTATCTCTGGGACGACGCCTTCAAATTCGACAGGCAGGCGCACTTCGACGCCGTGACGACGCTGGAAGAACTGATCAAGGAGTTCGAAAAGCCCGACGGATTCAAGGTCTTCAAGGATGAAGCCATCAACACGTTGCAACCGGATTCGTCGAAGAGCGAATCCAAGTCTGAAGAGGCCGAAGGCAATGACGGCCATGACAGACCGTCCGAATCTTAAGGACGTCTGCGTTTACGGCGGCAAGCAGGATGACGAGTTCGTCGGCATCCGATACGAGAAGGGCGCGCTGAAGGTCTATTTCCCTTCGTGCTATTCGGAGCCTGAGGACAAAAACGACGAATGCGCCCGCCGTCTGGACATTCTGAACCTCGTTTCGGTTCTTTCCTCCTATTCCAAGGAGAGCCTTTCTCGGAATCCCCTGCAGAACAAGGAAGAGGTGCAGTTCCCGATCCACGCCTACATCCACGTCTTCACCTATTTCCTGAACGACGGGTATTACGCGGAGCGGACGCCGATCTACAAGCGCGGCGCGGGCGGCAAGATCGACTGGGCGCGGACCATCAAGCAGATTCGCCCGCAGGTCGCGGGCTCTTCGCGGAAATCGATCGTCTATCTGGACTACATCACGAAGCGCACCGCGAACGACGAGAACGAGATCGTCGCGCAGATCCACCGCTGGTGCGTGTACGAGGCCTACGAGAAGATCGGCTGCCTGTTCGCCTATCTCCGTCCCGAGCGCCCGCGAATTGCGTTCAATGCGAAACGCTTCGCCGCCGTTTTGCAGAGCAAGATCGCGCGTACGTTCAACGAGAAGCACCTTCTACTGTTCCGGAACATGCTCGACATCGTCTGCCACATGGGAACGACGCAAGACAACGACAAGGCAATCTACGGAACGAAAGACTTTGAATACGTCTGGGAAGGGCTGATCGACCAGGTCTTCGGCGTCGGCAATGACGAAAAGAAGAAATATTTCCCTTCCTACACGTGGACGTTGTACAGGAGGGCGGGCAACGAGGAAAACGTTGTCGATTGGGAGGACGAAAAGCATACGGCGCTTCGTCCCGACACGATCATGCTTTCCGCGTTGAACGACGACTTCGCCAAGATCTTCGTTCTGGACGCCAAGTATTACCGGCACGGGGAAGATCCAGAAGGCAAATCGGGTTTGCCTGCGACAGGCTCAATCCTCAAGCAAATCGCCTATGCCGAATTCATCGACGAGAAGCGAAATAGGAAGACCGTCGGCGAACAACCAACGTTCCCTCTTGGCGAGATTTACAACGCTTTCATTCTGCCTTATGACGGCAAAAACAACTCGCCATCATCGGATTACGCGATGAAATGCTTCGGACACGCCGGCTGCAAGTGGAAAGAAGGCAAGCCCTATCACAAGATCTACGGTATCTTTCTGGATGTCCGGGCCATCATGCATCGCCATCCGCATCATTCGGACACGGCCATAGAGGCCTTGGCCCAACTGATCGAAAACGAGTCCGCCAAGAAGACTGCTCCCGCGCAATAGGTTTTCCCCATGGACACGGTTTCCCCCGAAGCGCGTTCGCGGATGATGGCGGCGGTGCGGTCGCGGGACACGACGCCGGAGCTGCTGGTGCGGCGCGCGCTGCGCGAGGCAGGCTGGCGCTACCGCGTCTGCGACAAGCGTCTCCCGGGCCATCCGGACATCGTGGTTTCGAAGTGCCGCGCGCTGATCGAGGTGCGCGGCTGCTTTTGGCACCGGCACGGATGGGAGCCGGACGGCCGCAAGATCGTCCAGCGCGCCTTTTGCCCCTACGCCTCGACGCCGAAGTCGAACCGCGCCTTCTGGAACGCGAAGTTCCGCCGGAACGTCCTGCGCGACGCGGAGCACGAGCGCGTTTGGGCCGAAGAGGGCTGGAACGTGATCGTCGTCTGGGAGTGCGGCCTGAAGACCGCCGCCGAGCGCGAGAAGACGCTCCGGTTCGTCCTCCGGCATTTGGAGAAGTGGTTAGTGGTTAGGTGTTAGGTCTTAGTGCATACAATCGCGCTGCGCACAAGGCAAAAAAGGCTCCTTCCGGGGAGCCATTTTCTTTTCAACGCCGAAGGCCTGACTCCGCACTGGCACCTGGCGACTGGCAACTAGCCACTGAATTCGCACTAACCCCTAACCACTAAGACCTAATCACTACTGGCGTCTGGTGACTGGCGACAAATCCCTTAATTCAGCCCCTTTTCGACAATTCGTTCCGAAAAATCTGCAATTTCAGGTTAAGGAAATACCCGAAAATCTGCATTTTCGCCGTTTCGAAATACCCGAAACGATGCATTTTTGGTAAGTTTGACCCTAGAGGAGGTCCCGCCCATGCTCAAACGCAAGATCGAAAACCGGCTTCTCGACTGGAAGAAAAGCAAGCGGAACGAATGCCTGCTCGTCAAGGGCGCGCGCCAAATCGGCAAAACGTTCAGCATCCGGCGGTTCGGCGAAGCGAACTACAGGACGTTCGTCGAAATCAACTTCGAACTCCGCCCGGAGCTGCGGTCGGTCTTCGACGGTTCGCTGGACGTGGACGAACTGCTGAAGCGCATGTCGTTCCAGATGCCGGAGATCCGGTTCGTTCCGGGCGAGACCCTCTTCTTCTTCGACGAAATCCAGTCCTGCCCCAACGCCCGGACGTCGCTGAAGTCCTGGGCGGAGGACGGCCGGTTCGACGTCGTCGCCTCCGGTTCGCTCCTCGGCATCAACTACAGGGAGGTCTCCTCCTTCCCCGTCGGATACGAGCGGCAGATCGAGATGAACGCGCTCGACTTCGAGGAGTTCCTCTGGGCGGAGGGAATGGACGAAGGGGCCGTCTCCGGCCTGGCCGAATACGCGGACGGCGAGCGCCCGATCGACGAAAGCGTCCACGCGGCGACGATGAAGCGCCTGCGCGAATACATGGTCGTGGGCGGAATGCCCGCCGCCGTGGAGAAGTTCGTCGAGACGTCGAACTTCGGGGAGGCCGACGACGTGCAGCGGAAGATCCTGGACGGCTACCTGAACGACATCGCGAAGTACGCGGCGACGGCGGACAAGCCCAAGGCCCGCGGCTGCTTCCTCTCGCTGCCGCGCCAGCTCGCCCGCGAAAACACGAAGTTCAAGTACTCCGAGGTGGAGCGCGGCGGCACCGCCCGCAAATACGGAAACGCGCTGGACTGGCTCCGCGACGCGAACTACGTCCGGTACTGCCGCAACGTCTCGACGCCGGCGTTCCCGCTGGCCTCCTACGCCAGGGAGGACCAGTTCCGGATCTACGCGGGGGACATCGGGCTGCTGACGTGCATGTTCGGCTTCGAGACGAAGAAGGCGATTCTGACCGACGAGCTCAAGGGGCCCGCGAAGGGCGGCATCTACGAAAACCTCGTCGCCGACATGCTGTCGAAGCGGGGAATCCCGCTCTACTACTGGCGGAAGGACGACAACTCCGCGGAAATCGACTTCCTGCTGGAACGCGACGCGCGCGCGGTGCCGGTCGAAATCAAGTCCAACCGCGGCGTCCCCAGGTCGATGAACTCCATCCTCGACCGCGACGACGTCAATGTCGCCTACAAGCTCTCGGCGCAGAACGCCGGCCGGTCAGGAAAGAAGATCACGCTCCCGCTCTACATGGCGATGTTTCTGTGAATCAGCGGTCAGTGGCCAGGTGTTAGGTCTTAGTGCGTACAATCGCGCTGCGCGCAAGACAAAAAAGGCTCCTTTCGGGGAGCCCTTTCCTTTTCAACGCCGAAGGCCTGACTTCGCACTGGCACCTGGCGACTGGCCCCTGGCCACTAGACCTCACATCCCGTAGAACGGGCCGCCGGGCGCGAAGAGGCGGTCGACGCGCTCTTCGGCCTTTTCGTCCGGAACGAGCTCGGGCGCGTGGTGCGGCTTGGAGCGCGCGTCGAGGAGCAGCGGCCCCTCGCAACCCCAGTGCTTCGCCTCCACGGACTCGCCGACGCCGCGGACGTCGTGCGCCGGATCGATGCGCGTGAAGATCCCCCAGAGCGCGTCCGCGCCCGAGGACGACAGCCGCTCCGAATCGTCGCAGAGGACCGCGACGGGGAACTCCGGCCCGACGGCGCCGCGCCAGAGCGTGCCGAGAGCGGAGATCTCGCGGTCCGCGTTCTCCGCGGAGGTCCACTTCGGGGCGCGCATCGCGAAGACGCCGGGGAAGACGGGGCGCGGGTCGGAGAAGCCGTCGGGAAGCGGAAGCCGCGGGGGGATTCCGGACGCGAGGGAGCGGACCGGATCGCCGGCCACGGCCCAGACGCACTTCGAGCCCGCGTGGAGCTCCCCGCCCGTGTAGTCCAGCGTGTCGGCGGCGCAGTTCGTGACGAAGTGGAGGTCGCGCCGCCAGTCCGCGCGCTCCAGCGCGTGGCGGAGGAAGGCGGGGACGTCGCGCGGATCGGGCGCGTCGCCGCGCGACCCGTCGGCGATGACAAGAACCTTGGCGAGCGAGAGCTGCCCGAACCCCAGGATCGCCATCGCCTGCGTCAGCAGTTCGCGCGGGCGGATCCGCTCGTAGGGGACGTCGCGCTCGGAGCCGACGGCCAGCAGCAGGGGATGGACGCCCGCCTCGTCCACGGCGTTCACGGCGCGCACGCCCGGCAGGCTCGCCGGGACGAGGTCCGACGTGATCCGGTGGACGAAGGCGCCGAAGAGCGAATCCTCGCGCGGAGGGCGCCCGACGACGGTGAAGGGGAAGACGGCGTCCTCGCGCGCCCAGGCGGAGGAGAGGCGCAGCGCGGGCATCGGGTGCCGCATGCTGTAGTAGCCCATGTGGTCGCCGAAGGGACCCTCGGGCAGCTTGTCGTCCGGGAAGAGCAGTCCGTTCAGGACGAAGTCCGCGTCCGCGCTCTGCAGGAACCCGTCTTTGCGGAAGAGCCGGAAGCGGCGGCGGGCCAGGACGCCGGCGAGCGCAATCTCGGGAATCCCCTCGGGCAGCGGCATCACCGCGGCCAGCGCGTGCGCCGGATGGCCGCCCAGCGCGACCGAGACCTTCAGCGGAACGCCCTTCGCGATCGCCTTCCGGTGGTGGAGGCCGATGCCGCGGTGGACCTGGTAGTGCATGCCGACGACGCCCGGGACGTAGTCGTTGCCGTCGACCTGGACGCGGTACATCCCGAGGTTCGAGTTCCGCCAGCCCGGGCGGTCCGGGTCCTCGGTCAGCGCCTGGGGCAGGGTCCAGAAGCGGCCGCCGTCCTCCGGCCAGCAGCGCAGGCCGGGAATCCGGTCGAAGGGCAGCGCGTTCCACGGCGCCGTCGGTCCGCCGACCTCGCGCGGGAGCGCGTCGGCCAGGGCGCGCAGCGCGCGCGGCCACTCCTTGGGCGCGAGCAGCAGGCGCTTCGGGTCCGCGTGCGCGGCGAACAGCAGTTCCAGCGCGTCGTCCGCGCCGGCGAAGAGCGCCTTCATGCGCGCCTCGGTTCCGTAGAGGTTGGCCATGGCCGGGAAGCGCGCCCCCTCCACGTGCTCGACCAGGACCGCGGGCGCGCCCTTGCGGAAGAGCCGGCGCTGCAGCGCGGCGAGCTCCAGGTCGGACGAGAGCTGCTCCCGCACGCGCAGCAGCTCGCCGCGCCGTTCCAGCTCCCGCGCCCAGTCGGCGGTTCCGAAGGTCTTCATCGCCGTCCAACATAGCAACCGGCGCCGGAGGAGGGCCACGACCCGCCATAACCTATTATTGGAGGCATGTCCGAAGCCCTCCCCACGCCCAAGCCCAGGCGCGTCCTCGCGATCGACGCCCTGCGCGGCCTCACGATCGCGGCCATGGTCCTCGTCAACAACCCCGGCGACTGGGGAATCTTCGAGAACCCCGAAGGCGCGTTCTGGAAGGCCCTCTTCTGGCCGATGAACCACTCGGCCTGGCACGGGCTCACCCCGACCGACTGCATCTTCCCGCTCTTCCTCTTCCTCTCCGGCGTCTCGTGCTGGTTCTCCTTCTCTCGCCGCGCCGGGACGGCCGGACGCCTGAAGAAGATCGTCGTCCGCTCGCTCGAGATCTTCCTGCTCGGCGTCTTCCTGGTCAACTTCCCCTTCGAAGACTCCGCCGGCGCCTTCTTCCACAAGCCCTTCGCGGAGTGGCGGATCATGGGCGTGCTCCAGCGCATCGCCGTCGCGTGGGGGCTCGGCGCGCTCTGCGTGACGCTCTGGGAAAAGCGTCCCCGCCGGATCGCGCTCGCCGGCGCCGGCGTCCTCCTCCTCCACTGGATCGCGATGGCCTTCGGCGGCGTCGCGGGCGAGGACCCCTTCTCGATGTACAACAACCTCGGCCACCGGATCGACGTCGCGCTGCTCGGCGAAAGCCACCTCTGGAGCCTGCCTACCACGTGGGGCGCCGCGGCCTACGAACCCGAAGGGCTGCTCGGCTGCCTCCCCGCCGCCGTCACGATGCTGATCGGCTGGTTCGCCGGCCGGCGGATCGGGCTCTCCGGCGCCTCCGGAAAGTCCGGGCGCTGGCTCCCCGTCCTCTCGGACCTGGCCGCCGCCGGGCTCGCGCTGGTCGCCGCGGGCGTCCTCTGGAACTTCGCGTTCCCCGTCAACAAGGCGCTCTGGACCGGGAGCTACGTGCTGGTCTGCGGCGGGCTCTCCTGCCTGCTCCTGGGCGCGGCGGTCTGGCTCTTCGAGGAGCTCGGCACCTCGCGCTGGAGCTGGATTCTGGTCGTCTTCGGGTGCAACGCCACGCTGCTCTACGCGCTCGACGCGGTCTGGGTGAAGTGCTCCTGGTTCCTCCCCGCGCCGTCGGGCGAAGGCGCCTTCTCCACGTGGCTCTACCAGAGCGTCTGCGCCGGGATCGCGGGACCGCAGGGCGGCTCGTTCCTCTACCCCTGCCTGCACGTGGGCCTCTACTGGCTGGTCCTGCTCTTCTTCTACAAGAGGCGGATCTTCCTCAAGCTGTAGCGAAGTTGTCGCGGGCGGTTTGATTTGTTATCATACGGACGCCCTCCGGGGCGCCCAATTCTTCTGTCCATCCTTCCATCCATCGAAAGAGGAAAATCATGACAGGAAACGAAAGGCTGACCCGCATCGCCATCTTCTACGACGGTTCCTTCTTCCACCGCGTGAGCAGCTTCTACAAGCACAACCACCCGCGCGGCTCCTTCCTCAGCTTCCAGGGGATCCACGAATACGTGCGCGACCGCGTGGCCGAGATCGAGGACCGCAAGCCCGAGATGTGCCAGGTCGTCGAGGCGCACTTCTACCGCGGCCGCTTCTCGCTGGCCAAGGCCAAGGAGAAGAACCAGCTCGAGACCGACCGCTTCTTCGACCAGCTGCTGATGTACGCCGGCATCGCGACGCACTACTTCCCGATGAACGAGCAGCTCGAGCGCCCCGTCGAGAAGGGCGTGGACATCTGGCTTTCGCTCGACGCCTTCGACCAGGCGATCCACAAGAACCACGACGTGGTCGTGCTCTTCGCCGGCGACTCCGACTTCGTGCCGCTCGTCCGCAAGCTCAACAGCATCGGCGCCCGCGTGATGGTGCTCGGCTGGGACCTCGAGGCCCAGGGCGAGGACGGGCGCACCTACGTGACCCGCACCTCCGCGCAGCTCATGCACGAGTGCAACTACCCGATCTGGCTGAACGACGAGATCGAGGACCACCCCGACGACGACGCGATTTCCGGCCTTTTCGCCACTCCCGGCGGCAACTAGACCTCCGCCCGCGGTTTTTCTACAATTGCGGGCGCGAACGCGAGAATAGCTCAGCTGGTAGAGCATCAGTTTCCCAAACTGAAGGTCGCGGGTCCGAGTCCCGTTTCTCGCTCTCGAGGCTCCCTCCGGGGAGCCTTTTCGCGTTTTGGTATTTTTCGCGCCATGGGAAAGCAGGCGGAAGAGACGCCCCTCGTCGTCGTCCACTTCGGGCAGTCGGCGCGCAGCCGCGGCGGCATGCGCACCGTCCAGGATCTTTTCCTCCGCGGCGGCGTCCCCGGGATCGAACAGCGGCTCTTCCCCGTGTACGAGGGAAGCGCGCTCCGGACGTTCCTCCTCTTCCCGTTCCGGCTGCTGAAGGCCGCCGCGATGCGGAAGGAGAACGTCGTCGCGCAGCTCCACACCGCCGAGAAGGGCAGCTTCTGGCGCAAATGGACGATCAGCCGGATTCTCCGCGCGCGCGGAATCCCCTACGTCGTCCATCTGCACGGCGCGAACTTCGACGATTTCTTCGAAGCCTCGTCGCCCGCGGCGAAGCGCCGGATCGCGGAGTTCTTCGAGCAGGCGGCCTGCGCGGTCGCGCTCTCCGGATCGTGGAAGAGCTGGCTGGAGGCGAACGTCTCGCGGACGGCGAACGTCGCCGTGGTCGAAAACCCGTGCGAACGCGTCGTCGACCCGCCGCCCGCCCGCTCCGGGAAAGGCCCCGCGAAGATCCTCTACGCCGGAATCGTCGGCGAGCGGAAAGGGGCCTTCGACCTGGCGCGGGCGTTCGCGAAGGGGAACCTGCGCGACGTCGCCCGGCTGGAGTTCTGCGGGAACGGCGAGGTGGACGCTCTGCGCGCGAAGGTCTCGGAGCTGGGCCTGGCGACGTCGGTCTCGGTCGCGGGCTGGACTCCGCACGACGAGATGCTCCGGAAGATGGAGGAGGCCGACGTCTTCGTCCTCCCCTCCTACGCGGAAGGGCTTCCGATGGTCGTCCTCGAGGCGATGGGAAGCGCGCTGCCCGTGGTCTCCACGCGCGTCGGCGGGATCCCCGAGGCCGTGGAGGACGGGAAGACGGGAATCCTGGTCGAGCCCGGCGACGTCGAATGTCTCGCCGCGGCGATGCGCGCGCTGGCCGAGGATCCGGAGCTGCGCGCGCGCATGGGCGCGGCGGGCCTGGCGCGCGTCCGGGAGAAGTTCTCGCTGGAAGGCTTCTTCGCCAAGTTCCGGCGGATCTGGTTCGAAGCCGCCGGGCGGGAGCCGGGCGGCGCGGAATCCGCCTAGCGGCCTTCCGGGAAGTCCACCGAGAAGTTCAGGTATCCGAAGAAGTCCACCAGCCTGGGCTCGGCGGGCTGCTTGGTCCGCACGGCCTCGCGCCAGCGCGGGTAGAGCTTCCAGGCAATCCGCTCGAGCAGGTTCCGGTCGAGCGGGACCCCGCCCAGCTCGGCGGCGACGATCAGGTTCAGCACCTTCTGGATCTCCCCGGGCGGGGAGTCCAGCCGGGTCGCCGCCACGAGCTCCGCGAGCTGCGCTCCGTACTCGTCCTTGATCCAGTCGCCCCAGAGCGGCGCGCCCGCCTCCTCGGCGCGGTCGTGCAGCGCGCGCAGGTCGTCGATGTCGCGTTCGGAGAAGCCCGTCGCGAACTTCTTCAGGATGTTCTGCACGTCGGCCACGATGGAGAGGACCAGCGGCTCCCTCACGTGCTCGGCCACGCGGACCATCTTCTGGTCCAGAAGCCCGAAGAGCAGGTTGTGGCGCTCGCCGAAATCCCGGAACTCCTCGACGATCTCGCCGAACGAGTCGTGGGCCAGGCGGTCGGCCAGCACCTGGAGGTCGCTCGGGAACGCGTCGGCCAGGCGGACCAGATGCCCGCCCGGGAAAAGTCCGTGCACGTCGCGCAGCAGGCGCGGCGGCGCCTTCGGAAAGGCGACCTCCCCTTCGGCGCCGGGGAAGACGACCAGGCACTCCTCGCGGAACGAGTCGCGCAGGGTGACCGCGCGGAACCGCTCGTCCACGAGCTCGCGCACGTCGGCGATCCGGCAGTTCCAGAGCCGGAAGTGGCGGTCGTGGCGCTCGCACTCCGCCTCGAACTTCAGGCCGTGGACCTCCTTCTCGACGAAGTCGTCCGGGCGGACGGGGTCGAGGAGGGCGGAGGCGGCCAGGCGCCAGCCCGCGGGCATGCCCGGGAGCGCGAGGTCGCGGTAGACCTGTTCGCCCGTGAGCCCGTGCGCGTTGGAGACCGCCTCGCGCAGGCGCCCGAGGAGAAGCTCCTCGAGCTCGCCGCGCAGCTCCTCGCCGCCCGCCATCTCAATCGCGCGGCGCGCGTAGCGCAGGTTCTGGACCGGCTCGATCCCCTCGATGTCGTTGAAGAACCAGCCGCAGCTGGTGAAGGCGTACATCGCGTACTTCTGCGACTCGAGCAGCCGGAGGAGCTTCGCGCCGTCGGCCGCGGGCTTCAGCCCCTTCTTCAGGTGGCGCTTCAGGAACGCGGCCGACGAGGCCGCGAGCCGTTCGGGGAAGATCTCGTCCACCAGCACCGAGACGTAGTCGTTCCGGAGCTCCCACGGGTCGGTCGCGGAGAGGCGCGACGCCTCGCTTTCGAAGATCTCGTCCAGGCGCGCCTTCAGCGCGTTCAGCCCGTCGCGCAGCGGGGCGCGCCACTTCTGGTTCCACCCCTCGGCCGCGCCGGTCTGGCAGCCGCAGTCCCGGCACCAGCGCCCCACGCCGTGCGCGCACGACCAGGCCGACCCCTCGCCCCGGGCGTTGGCCAGCTCGACCTCGTCCTTCGGGGGGAAGTGCTCCAGGTACCAGCCGAAGTTGACGACCTCGATCCCGCGCCGCGGGAGCTCCTTGGAGAAGAGGTAGGCGGCGCACATGTCGCCGAAGGGCTCGTGGTGCCCGTAGGACTCGCCGTCGGTCACCACGCTGCAGAGCTCGGGCCCGGCGTCGGGGCGGTAGGTCCCCTCGATCCGGCCGGCGAAGGTCTCGCCGCTGCGGAGCAGGTGCTCGAAGCTGACCGCGCTCGAGAGCGCGCCGTTGTAGAAGAAGACGTCCAGGTGCCCGTCGCAGAGCGGCTCGCCGTGCTCGTCGCGCGGGAAGACGCGGTAGGGCTTCGTGACGTCGAGCGTCGCGGGCGAGACGTCCGTCCAGGGCGGGAGCGTCCCCGAATCGACCAGCGGACGCACGCGCGCCGCCTGCCCGGGAGCCAGGATCGCGTACTTGATCCCCTCGCGGACCAGGTCCACGACGACGTCCATGTTGATGGCCGTCTCGGCGAGCCAGACCGCCTCGGGCCGGCGCCCGAAGTGCTCCTCGAAGTCGGCGATCCCCCACTTCAGCTGGGTCTCGCGGTCCCGGGCGGAGGCCAGGGGCATGATGACGTGGTTGTAGACCTGGGCGATGGCGTTCCCGTGGCCCAGGCGCTCCACGCTCAGGCGGTCCGCCTCGCGGATCCGGGCGTAGGCCTCCGGCTCGAACCTCCGGATCCAGCTCATCAGCGTCGGGCCGATGTTGAAGCTGAAGTACTCGTAGTTGTCGACGATGCTCTCGATCTGCCCGCGCTCGTTCAGGACGCGCGACCAGGCGTTGGGGCCGTAGCATTCGGCGTAGATGCGGGCGTTCCAGTCGCGCGCGGGCCAGGCGGAGGGCTGGACCTCGATCCGCCCCGTCCAGGGGTCTTCGCGCGGGGGCTGGTAGAAGTGTCCGTGGATGGTCAGATATTTGCTCATAACCGCAAGATATACCGGATTTCGTCCTTCCGGCGCCGCTTTTCCGGAAACAGGGCAAAGATAGCACTGCGCATGTCCATGCCGCCCGCGCGACGGGCCGCGGAGCCCGCCGGGAACGCGCGCCGGAGGCCTCCCCGAGCGGCGTTTTGCCTATTTTTGGGGGGCATTGAACCCAGAGGCTCCCATGGCTCTTCGCCGCTTCCCCCGCCGGATCCCGCTCCTCCGCCCCCTGCTCGCCGCGGGCCTCCTCCTCGGGCTCGGCGCCCAGGCCTTCGCCGCCGCGAGCGGCGACTTCTACCGCGACGTCTCGCGCCTCAACCGGATTCTGCTCGAAATCGACCGCCGCTACGTGGAGGAAGTCGGCTCCCGCAAGATCACCGACGCCGCCGTGGAGGGGCTCCGCGGCGTCCTCGACCCGCACACCGCGGTCTTCGACCCCAAGGACTACACCGACCTCAAGGTGAGCACGGGCGGCGAGTTCGGCGGGCTGGGCATCACCATCGCCATCCGCGACCGCGTCCTGACCATCATCTCGCCGCTCGACGGCACCCCCGCCTCCCGCGCGGGCCTGCAGGCCGGCGACCGCATCCTCTCCATCGACGGCAAGTCCACCCACGGCATCACCGCCGACGAGGCCGTGGAGAAGCTGCGCGGCAAGGTCGGCACCGAGGTCGAGCTGGAGATCAGCCGCGAGGGGCTGGGCGAGCCGATGAAGGTGAAGCTGGTCCGCGACAGGATCCAGATCCACAGCGTCCCCTACTTCGGCATGGTCGAGGGCGACGTCGGCTACGTGAAGGTGAACTCCTTCGCGAAGAAGACCGCCGAGGACCTCGCCGTCGCGCTGGAGGACCTCAAGGGCCAGGGGATGAAGAAGCTGATCCTCGACCTGCGCTTCAACCCCGGCGGGCTCCTGGAGCAGGCCGTCGAGGTGAGCTCGCTCTTCCTCGAGAAGGGGAAGACGATCGTCTCCACGCGCGGCCGCGCGGAGCAGAGCGAATCGCGCAGCGAGTCCGACCCCGTGCTGGGCAGCGACGTCCCGGTCGTCGTGCTGGTCAACGGCGGCTCCGCCTCGGCCGCGGAGATCGTCTCCGGCGCGCTGCAGGACTGGGACCGCGCCGTGGTCATGGGCGACACCACCTTCGGCAAGGGCTCCGTGCAGACCATCTTCCCGCTGGACAACGACGGCTTCGCGCTCAAGCTGACCACCGCCTTCTACTACCTCCCGATGGGCCGCTGCATCAACCGCCCCGAGAACGGCGTGCGCGGCAACCGCGCCGAAGAGGAGGAGGAAGAGGACGCGGAGGAGGAACCCGCCCCCGCCGCCGCCAGGGAAGGCGCGAAGGCCGACACCGCCAGGGCCAAGGCCCCCGAAAAGACCTTCCGCACCGCCTCCGGGCGCGCGACGACCGGCGGCGGCGGCATCGTCCCCGACGTCGTCGTCCATCCCGACACGCTCAACACCGTGCAGTACCTCCTCGAGCGCCACACGATGTTCTTCAAGTTCGCGGTCCACTACCGCCCCGAGCTGGAGAAGCGCAAGATCCGCGTCAACGAGAACTGGAAGGTCCCGAACGACGTGCTGAAGGCGTTCCAGGACTTCGTCGCCGCCGACACGAACTTCGCCAAGAGCAAGACCCGCGCCGAAAGCGCGCTGACCTACTTCGAGGAGACGCTCCAGAAGGAGCTCGAGCTGGAGCGCGACTCCGTCGGCGCCCGCCCGCAGCTCAAGGAGCCGATCGAGAAGCTGCGCGCCGCCCTGGCCGAGCGCCACAAGAGCGCCCTCGCCGCCGACCCCGAGTTCCTGCGCGAGGGGATCAAGCGCGAGCTCCTCGGCGCGTTCCTCGGCGAAAAGGCCCGCGCCGGATACGCCCTCAAAAGCGACCGTCCCGTCCAGGAGGCAGTCAAGCTCCTCAAGGACGAGGCCGCGTTCCGCAAACTGCTGACCCCCGCCCCCGGGGCGGAAAAGACGAGCAAGGAGAAGTAAGATGCCCGCCAAGAAGACGACCACCGCCAAGGCCGCGGCGAAGACGCCCGCGAAGCCCCTGTCCGCCGCCGCGAAGGGGACGATGAACGCCATGCGCGAGGCCTTCGACCGCCACCTCCGCCTGACCCTGGCCATCGCCAACCCCGACGGCGCCACCACGTTCGAGCGCTACCTCGCGATCGCCTACGCCGTCCGCGACCGGATGACCGAGCAGTGGGTCCGCACGCAGGAGACCTACCGCAACCAGGACGTGAAGAAGGTCTACTACCTCTCGCTCGAGTTCCTGATGGGCCGCACGCTCGGCAACGCCGTGCTCGCGCTCGACCTCGAGGCCGAGATCGCCCAGGCGCTCTCCGACGTCGGCGTCACGCTCGAGGAGCTGCGCGAGGCCGAGGAGGACGCGGGCCTGGGCAACGGCGGCCTGGGCCGCCTGGCCGCCTGCTTCATCGACTCCATGGCCACGCTCCGCATCCCCGCGACCGGCATGGGCATCCGCTACGAATACGGCATGTTCAACCAGACCATCGAGAACGGCGAGCAGGTCGAACGCCCCGACAACTGGCTGCGCCGCCCCAACCCCTGGGAAGTGATGCGCATGCGCGACATGGTCCTCGTCCCCTTCAAGGGCCACGTCGAGGAGTACCGCGAGCCGAACGGCCGCGTCCGCCGCCAGTGGGTCACGCGCGACCACGTGATGGCCGTCCCCTACAGCACGCCCGTGCCCGGCTACCGCAACGGCACCGTCAACACGCTGCGCCTCTGGTCGGCCCGCTCCGCCGACGAATTCGGCCTGGAGTACTTCAACAACGGCGACTACCTGCGCGCCCTGGCCGAGACCTCGCTCGACGAGAGCATCTCCAAGGTGCTCTACCCCAACGACAAGTCGGCCAACGGCAAGGAGCTCCGCCTCAAGCAGCAGTACTTCCTCTGCTGCGCCGCGCTGCACGACGCCCTGCGCGCCTTCGAGAAGAACAACGGCAAGAACTTCGCGCTCCTCCCCGACAAGGTCGCCTTCCAGCTCAACGACACGCACCCCGCGGTCGCCATCCCCGAGCTGATGCGCATCCTCGTGGACGACGAGGGGATGAACTGGAACGACGCGTGGGCGATCACGACGAAGGTCTTCGCCTACACCAACCACACGCTGATGCCCGAGGCCCTCGAACGCTGGTCCGTCGCGCTCTTCGAGCACCTGCTCCCCCGCCACCTCGAGATCATCTACGAGATCAACGCGCAGTTCCTCCGCCAGGTGAGCCTCCGCTGGCCCGGCGACGTGGACCGCCTGCGCCGCATGTCCCTCATCGAGGAGGGCGGCGAGAAGATGGTGCGGATGGCCTACCTCTGCATCGTCGGCTCCCACGCGGTCAACGGCGTGGCCAAGCTCCACTCCGAGCTGCTGAAGACCTCGCTCTTCAAGGACTTCTACGAGCTCTGGCCCGAGAAGTTCAACAACAAGACCAACGGCGTCACCCCCCGCCGCTGGCTGCTGAAGGCCAACCCCGAGCTCTCGAAGCTGATCACCTCCAAGATCGGCGACGAATGGCCCGCCGACCTCGACCGGCTCCGCGGAATCGAGAAGTTCGCCTCCGACAAGGCGTTCCAGAAGGAGTGGATCCGGATCAAGCGCAACGCCAAGGTCCGCCTGGCCGAGACCGTCCGGAAGACGCAGGGCGTGGAGATCGACCCCGACTCGCTCTTCGACGTGCAGGTCAAGCGCATCCACGAGTACAAGCGCCAGCTCCTGCCGCTGCTCCACGCCATCCACCTCTACAACCGCATCAAGTCCGGCGACCGCACGATGGTCCCGCGCACGATCATCATCGGCGGCAAGGCGGCCCCCGGCTACTGGATGGCCAAGCAGATCATCAAGATGGTCAACTTCGTCGGCTCGACCATCAACTCCGACCCCGAAACCAAGGGGCTGCTGCGCGTCGTATTCCTCGTGAACTACCGCGTCAGCCTGGCCGAGAAGGTCTTCCCGGCGAGCGACCTCTCCGAACAGGTCTCCACCGCCGGCACCG
>JAGCEZ010000114.1 GCA_017650365.1 Fibrobacterales bacterium
ACCACCACAAGCGTTCTGCCGAGATCGCTCTCTGGGACCAGGAAACGTTCCGAAGTCAGTAACTTTCCTCCCATGACGGCAATCGCTTCCCTTGCCTCGTTGACTTCCTCGGCGCCTTTTCCTCGGCGGCCTGCGCGGCGGCGGGCTCGGAGGCCTGCGCCGGAGCCGCCGCGGGCTGCGCGGATCCGGAGGCCGCCGGTTGGTTCTTTTCGGCCGGAGCCGCGGCGGGAGCGGCCGGTTCCGCGTCGGACTTCGCCTGGACTTCGGTCTTGGCCGGAGCGGACGCCGTCTTGACGCCGGGACGCGCGACGGCGTCGGCGGCCCAGAGCCGGGCGGCGCAGAGAAGCAGGACGAGGGAGAGGGCGATGCGCGCGTTCTTCATCATTCGGCCCTCCCGTCGCGGAGGCTCCGGAGCAGCGCTTCGTAGTCCTCCAGCGTCTTCGTCTCGTTCGCGATGCGCGCTTCCGTCTCGGCGTTCTTCGCCTCGAGCGCGCGGGTCTCCTGCTCGGCGCCGGCCTTCAGGAACGCGGCGGCGGCCAGCTCGCCCTGGATGTAGGCGTCCTGCAGGCGGTCCTCCTTGGCGAAGGGGCCGTATTCCCCGCGTTCGCCCTTGGCGAGGAGCGAGTCGGCCTCGGCCAGCGCCTTCGCGCCCTCGTCGAGCGCGGGGGTCGTCTCCGCCGTCTCCACGCGCCCCGCGGCGGCGTGCGCCTGTTCGTTGCTCACGCGCGCGAGCGCGAGCTGCTGCTGCGACGAGCATCCCGAGAGGAGGGCGAGCGCGCACAGGGCCAGAAGCCCCGCCGCGCGTCCCTTGGTCCGTTTCGCCATGGCCTTTCTCCTGAAGAGAGGTTCCCCTTCCAATCTACATAAAGGGGAGGGGCTCCGCCCCGGTTTTTCCGCGGACGCGAAAAGGGCCTCCGCGCGGGAGGCCCTTCGGAACCGGAAGTCCGGAACTAGGCCTTGCGGCCCTTGATGCCGTAGCGGCCCGTCCACCAGATCACGAACTGGGTCGCGATGAAGGTGGTGGACCAGAAGCCGACGACCACGCCGACGGTCATGGCCAGCGAGAAGTCGTGGATCGAGATGCCGCCGAAGAGCACCAGCGTGACGGTGACCAGCAGCGTGGTGACCGACGTCCAGATCGAGCGGCCGAGGCACTGGTTGATGGAGTTGTTCACGTGGAAGGCGAACGACTCCTTGCCCATGATCTGCGTGTTCTCGCGGACGCGGTCGTAGATGACGATCGTGTCGTTGATCGAGTAGCCGACGATGGTCAGCAGCGCGGCGATCATCGTGGAGTCGAGCGAAATGCCGGTGGCGGCGAAGAAGCCGAGCGTGAGCACGACGTCGTGCGCCAGGGCGATCACGGCGCCCAGGCCGAAGCCCAGGCCGAACTTGCCGAACCGGAACCAGATGTAGGCGATCATGACCAGCAGCGACCAGAAGATGGCCCACGCGGCGGAGCTCTTCAGCTGCTTGCCGATGGCCGGGCCGACGAGCTCTTCGTTGATCACGCGGCCGGGCGCGCCGGCGTCGGCGAGCGCCTTCTCCACGGCCGGGACGACGGCGCCGTCGTCGACGGTCTTCATGATGGAGACCAGGAAGGTGGGCGTGTTCTTGTCGAGCACGTCGACGGTGCGGACGGTGGGCGTGCCGAGGCCGGTCCTCTCGGAGACGGCCTTGGAGATCTGCTCGGCCGAGACCTCCTGCTGGAACGCGACGGTCAGGACGTTGCCGCCCGTGAAGTCGATGCCGTAGTTGAGCCCCTTCGTGAAGAAGAGCCCGAAGGAGACGACGATGAGCGCGAGCGAGATGGCGATGCCCTTCTTCGCGTTCGGGACGATCGGCAGGTTCGGGTTCTTCAGGATGCCCTGGCCGATGGAGAGCTTCGTGCCGTCGCTGCGGGTGTCGCCGGTGAGCATGAAGAGCCAGCGGGTGACGTAGAGCGCGGTGAACATCGAGGCCACGATGCCGATCATCAGCGTGAGGCCGAAGCCCTTGATGGGGCCGGAGCCGATCTTGTAGAGGATGAACGCGGTGAGGAGCGTGGTGACGTTGGCGTCGACGATGGCGGAGGTCGCCTTCTCGTAGCCGGCCTGGATGGCCATGCGGACCGTGCGGCCGAGGCGGAGCTCTTCGCGGATGCGTTCGTAGATGATGACGTTGGCGTCGACGGCCATGCCGATGGTCAGCACGATGCCGGCGATGCCGGGCATGGTCAGGACCGCGTGGAAGGTGCTCATCACGGCGCCGATCAGCAGCATGTTGAAGGCGAGGGCGATGACGGCCCAGAGGCCCGTCTTGCGGTAGTAGGCGACCATGAAGACGGCGACGAGGGCCAGGCCGACCAGGGCGGCGTTCATGCCGCTGCGGATGTTGTCCTCGCCGAGCGTGGCGCCGACGGAGCGGAGTTCGCCGATGGTCATCGGGAGGGGCAGGGCGCCGGCGCGGAGGACGACGGCCAGCTGCTTGGCTTCGTTGAAGTCGTCGAGGCCGGTGATCTGGGCGTTGCCGTTGGGGATGCGGGTCTGGATGACGGGGGCGCTCACGACCTGGTCGTCGAGGACGATGGCGAGCTGGCGCTTGATGTTGTTGCCGGTGACGGTGGCGAACTTCTTCGCCCCGAGGCCGTCGAACTTCAGGTTGACGGCCACTTCGCCGGCCTGCATGCCGTCGGAGATGCGGTAGGGGACGGCGTCGACGATCTCGGTGCCGCCCATTTCGGCGCGGCGCTTGAGCGCGTAGAAGCGCTTGACCTTGTCGCCGTTGGACATCTTCTCCCAGCCGCGGCCGAGCGCGAACTGGATGTTGAGGGGGATCAGGGCCTGCACGCCGGGGTCGGCGAGCGCGGCGCGGACCGCCTCGACGTCGGCTTCGGGGATCGCCAGGTCGTTGCCGAGGGCCACGAAGCGGCCGCCGAAGGGGCGGGCGCGGAACTGGGCGAGCGTTTCGGCGGGCTTGGAGGAGTCGGCGGCCGCGGAATCGGAGGCGGCGGCGACGGCGGCGGAGGAGTCGGCCGCGGGGGCCGCCTCGGCGGTCTTCGCGGAGTCGCCTTCGTCGAGGGACTTCAGCTGGAGGCCCGCGCCGACGGCGGCGGCCGGAGCTTCGGACTTGGGCGCCTCGGCGGCCCTGGAGGTGTCGGCCCCGGCCTTCTGGCTCAGGTAGGCGTCGATGCGGTTGAGGACGGGGAGGAACTCGCCGCGCGTGACGACGAGCTTGAACTCGAGCTGGGCCGTTTCGCCGAGGAGGCCGCGCGCCTGCTCGGCGTCCACGCCCGCGAGGTCGGCGACGATGCGGTTCTCGCCGGACTTGGCGATGACCGGTTCGCTCAGGCCGAACTGGTCGACGCGGTTGCGGACGATTTCGAGCGACTGCTCCTGCGCGGACTGGAGGGCCTCGGCGCGGCTTTCGCCGTCGCGGACCTTCAGGCCGGTGGTGTCGATCTCCACGACGACGTGCGTGCCGCCGGCGAGGTCGAGGCCGAAGTTGATCGCGCCCTTGAAGACCTTGGGGTTGTTCTTGATGAAGTCGGTCTTTTCCTGCCCGGAGAGGGAGTGGACGCGGACGGTCGGCCAGAAGCTCCAGATGCTGATCGCCAGGACGGCCAGGACGACGACGGTGCGCCAGCCGATTTTGCTGTTGTTCATGCGGATCCTGCGTTTCGTTTTCCCGGGGGAGTCCCCCGGAGATGACAAAAAACCGGGACAAATGTAGTATTTCATCCCGTTCGAGGAAGGAAACGCCTCCTCCGGGCGCGCACCGGGGGGAAGCAGGGCAGGCAGGCCGATGAGCGAAAAAAGCGAGTCCCTCTACTTCCGGGACCTTGGCAAGTACCAGACGCTCTCCTCCGAAGAGGAGGGCGAGCTTCTCCGCATCATCCAGCAGGAGAAGGGCGGCCCCGTGCGCGACAAGGCCATCCGCGACCTGATTCTGGGCAATCTGCGCTTCGTCATCAGCGTGGCCCGCAAGTTCTCGAACCGCGGCCTCACCCTCGGCGAGCTGATCAACGAGGGGAACCTGGGCCTGTTCAAGGCCGCCGAGCGGTTCGACCGCGAAAAGGACGTCAAGTTCATCTCCTACGCGGTCTGGTGGATCCGCCAGTCGATCCAGAAGGCGATTTTCGAGCACGTGGGCTCGGTCCGCATCCCCCCGAACAAGCTCTCCCTGGTCAGCCGCTTCCGGAAGAAGCTCCAGGAGAACGGGGGCGACTACGAGGCGACCATCGCGATGGACGAGTTCCGCGGGATGGAGCACGACATCAACGAGGTGATGGAGAAGATCATCGAGGTCTCCCTCGACTCCCCCATCCCCGGCTCCGGCGACGGCGTGGACGCCGTCTCCACGCTGCTCGACGTCCTCGGCGAGGACGGGGGGCAGGAGGAGGAGGTCGAGAACCGCGAGCGCGCGCGCATCGTCGGCGACATCCTCAAGTCGCTCCCCGAGCGCGAGGCGACCATCCTCCGGATGTTCTACGGGCTCGGCTCGACGCAGGAGGCCACGCTGGACGAGATCGGCCACGAGCTCCACCTGACCCGCGAGCGGGTGCGCCAGATCAAGAACAAGACCCTGCGCAAGCTGCTGCGCCACAAGGAATACCGCGATCAGCTCTCCGCCCTGATCAAGCCGTGAGGGGCCGGGGATGCGCAGCACCTCCACAGCATCGCGCGTCGTCCTGGTCGCCCTCGTCGGCGGCCTCTGCGCCCTGGGCTTCCTCCAGCTGAAGGAGCGGTTCTGGCCGGCGGAGTTCGTCGCGGAGTTCGTCCCCTTCGGCGTCCCCGCGGGCGAACGGACCCGGGTCGGCGCCTCGCTGGAGCGCCCGGACTTCTCCGGGGAGATCTCGAAGGAGGAGAAGGCGCTCTACGAGCGGGCGTTTCTCCTGCGCGGAACCGGGGATCCCGCCGGCTCCCGCGCGATCCTGAACGGCCTCCTGGCGATGCACCCGAAGGAGCCCGCGCTCCTGGCCTTCTCCGCCGTCCTCGCGCTCGACCGCGCCGGCGGCGGAAACGACGCCGCGCTCTCCGCCGCGGAGATCGCCGTGGACGGCGCCCTCTCCGAAGGCGGCGAATCGCCCGACCCCCGCCTCTCCGCGGCGAAGGTCCGGCTTCTCCTGCGGCGCGGCGCCGCCGCCGAGGCGGCGCTC
>JAGCEZ010000016.1 GCA_017650365.1 Fibrobacterales bacterium
CATACCCGTTCCCATCCCGAACACGGCAGTCAAGCCCGCCCACGCCGATGGTACTGGAGCTCCGGCTCCGGGAGAGTAGGTAGCCTCCGGAATCCCCTTCAAGGCTCCCCTCCGCTCGCGCGCAGGGGAGCCTTCCTTTTTTATAGTGCGAAATCCGGTTCCGCGACGCCGCTTTCCGAACAGGCCGGAACGGCCGCCGGCGGCGACTAGATCGCGTTCAGGGCGATGAGCGCGAGGAACGCGCGGGGGACGATGCCGGAGAATTCGAACAGTCGTTTCCCGCTGGACCAGTCCTTCACGACGTTGCCGTCGAATTCCAGCAGTCTCTTTCCGCTAGACCACTCTTTCACGACCGTTCCGGAAAACTCGAGCAGCCTCTGGCCGCTCCTGTAGTCCTTGAGCGTCTGCCCGTCGAGCTCGTAGAGGCGGCTGCCCGAAGCGTAGTCCTTGACGACCTGGCCGTCGAGTTCGTAGAGCCGCTTTCCGCTCGAGTATTCGACGAGGTAGGGCGCGCTGTATTCGTAAAGCCGCTTGCCGCTTGACCACTCCTTCACGTACGACTGCGCGTGGGCGGACGCGCAGAACAGCAGGACGACCAGCGCGACGATCCATTTCTTCATCATGACGACCTCCGTTGCGGACGATTCGCGGCCCTGATCATTCCCCGATCTTGCGCAGGCAGAGGGTCCGCACTTCGGCGGGATCCATGTCGAGCAGCGCCCCGAAGACGGGATAGGGGCTCAGGGCGTTGCCCTGGCTGTTGACCCGCAACACGACGTCGAGCGTCTCCGGGGTTCGGCGCAGCTCGAGGATCTCCTTCTGGAGGTCGATCTCCTTGCCGCGCAGGTCGACGACCGTCTCGAACCCGCCGGCGGCCAGCTTTTCGGCCAGCCCTTCGGGCGAGGGGCCGACATGTCGCCAGCGGATCCGTTCCGGAACCGTGAGGTCGGACTTTTCGATCGCGGTCCAGTCGTCGAGCGAGAGTCCGTCGGGAAGCTTCGCGTTGATCTTCCGGAGAAGCGCGTCGCCCTCGGGCGTCCCGAATTCCGGCATCGGCTCCAGCGGGCGGACGACCAGCTCCTCGCGGACCGCCTCGGCCCCGAGCGGCAGGGCGCCCGCGTTCTTGACGATCGGGCGCGGGTTGAAGCCGTGGCTTTTCTCCAGAACCACGCCGCTCCCGGAGATCGCGCGGACGAGCAGGTCGATGGTGTTCTGGTGCGGCAGGAAGCGGACGAGCCCGACCTTGGAGAAGTGCAGGCGCGTGGGGTTGCCGAAGATCGCGTTGGAACGCCGCGCGGCCTGGAGTTCGGCGATCTCCGCCTCGGTGCGCGATGGCGCGGCGACCGCCGGAGGAGCCGCGAGCACGGTGTCCTTCCCGAAGCCCGGGATGCCGCACTTGTGGCAGTCGCCCCACTTGCAGTTGTTCACGGGCTCCGCGTCGTCGCGGAACATCTTCTCGTATTCGGCCTTCAGGTAGCCGGCGGAGACGCCCGCGTGGATCCCGTCCCAGGGCAGGCGCATGTCGAGCGGGCGGTTTCCGTAGATGCGCCGCATGTCGTAGCCGTGCTCCGCCCAGATCTCCTCCCAGGTGGCGAAGTCCACGCGCTCGCCCTGGCTTTCGAAGACGAGCCCGCGCCGCGACGCCTCGAGGATCATCGGCGCGAGCGACCGGTCGCCCCGGCTGTAGAAGCTCTCGAGCCGCGCCTGCTCCCACGACGTCCAGCTGATCCGCACGGTCTTGCTCCCGCGGAACCGCTCCCGGAGAATCGAAAGGTTCGCGAGCGCGCGCTCCTTGTCCATGAAGCCGACCCACTGCATCGGCGTGAAGGGCTTGGGCACGAGGATCCCGACGCTGGCGTGCACCTGGTTGCCGTGGTTGTGCGCGTATCCGATCTTCCGGATGTTCTCGACCAGCCCGCAGCAGGCCTCCATGTCCTCGGGCCCTTCCGTCGGGAAGCCGATCATCGAGTAGAGCTTGACCTTGTTGTAGCCCGTGGAGAAGGCCGCTTCGGCCGCCTGGTAGATGTCGTCGTCGGTGATGGTCTTGTTGATCATGCGGCGCAGGCGCTGCGATCCCGTTTCGGGCGCGAAGGTGGCGCTGCGGCCGGCCTTGAGGGCCTGCACCTTGTAGGCGACGCTCTTGCCGTAGGAGTTGACGCGCAGGCTGGGAACGCTGACGTCGACCGCGTGGAAGAAGGGGTCGTCGATCAGCTTGTCGAGCAGCGGTTCGAGCTGCGAGTAGTCCGCCGTGGAGAGCGAGAGGAGGCCGAGCTCGTGCTCGCCCGTCGCCGCGATCCCGCGCCGCGCGAGGTCGACCGCGACGTCGACGTCGAACTCGCGCACGGGGCGGTACCAGTAGCCCGCCTGGCAGAAGCGGCAGCCCTGCGTGCAGCCGCGCATCACTTCGAGCGAGAAGCGCGGGTGGACGGGCGTGGTGTTCGGCACGAGGTTGCGGACGGGGTGGAACTCCGGATCCATCTTCCGGACGAACGCGCGGCGCACGCCTTCCGTCCTTTCGTAGGAGCCCGTCGCGGGCCGGAGGGGGACGATCTCGCCCCACTCGTTCGTCGTCGTGGGCGTCAGCGCGGGCACGTAGACGCCGTCGATCTTCGACGCCGCCTCCAGGATCTCGATCCTGCTCTTCCCTTCGCGGCGCATCCTCCCGACGAGCTCCACGAGGTCGGGGAGGACCGTTTCGCCGTCGCCGATGTTGAAGAAGTCGAAGAAGTCGGCCACCGGCTCGCAGTTCGCGGAGCAGGGGCCGCCGCCTGCGACGAACGGGTCGTCTTCGCCGCGTTCCGAGGAGAAGACGGGGATCCCCGCGAGGTCGAGCGCGAACGGGACGTTGGTGTAGTTCAGCTCGCTCTGGACCGTGATCCCCACGAGGTCGAAGTCGCGGATCGGGCGGAAGGAGCCGTGCGTGTAGAGCGGCATCCCCTCCTTGACCATCCGCTCGGCCATGTCGGGCATCGGGAGGAACGCGACCTCCATCAGCAGCTTCGGGCGGCGGTTGACCACGTGGTAGAGCACGCGCACGCCGTTGTTCGACATCCCCACTTCGTAGTTGTCGGGGAAGAGGAACGCGATGGTCCCCTCGCAGGCGCCGAAGTCCTTCAGGACGGTGTTCCCCTCGCCGCCGAGGTAGCGCGCGGGCGCGTCCACGAACGGGAGCAGGCGCCCCAGGGCTGCGCGGATCTCCTCCGGCGTCCAGTCGCGGACGACGGTCGTCCCTTCGCGCCGGAGGTTCGCCCAGCCGACTTCGCGCTCGGACCAGGGGATCCTAGGCTTCAGTTCCCGCTTCTTCATCTTCACGGCCCGAAAGGTAGGAAGTCGCGGAGGAGGACGGGTCTTCGGGGAGGGCGGTGATGTCGCTCAGTTGCTTCTGGATTGCCCGGGTCCGTGTTCCAACCAGCACATCGAGTTCCTTGCTCGTCGAGTTAATGGAATTCTGCACCTTGGCAAGGGTCTTGGCGAAGTTGTTGAATTCGGTCTTAACGCCGCGGAGGATTTTTGCGATTTCCCCGCTGCGTTTTTCGACGGTGAGGGTGTGGAATCCCATCTGCAAACTATTGAGGAATGCGGTAATCGTGGAGGGGCCGCAGACGGTCACCTTGTATTCCGAGCGCAATTTTTCGGTGAGGGGGACATCGCGGATGATCTCGGCGAACAATCCTTCCGTCGGCAGGAAGAGAATGGCGAAATCGGTGGTTTCCGGTGCGTGGATGTATTTGTCGCAGATGTTTTTCGCATCATCTTTGACCCGGTTCGTCAGTGCCTTCCGAGCATCATTAATCTGATCTTTATCGCCGATTTCATAAGCGTTCGTCAAGGCGCTGTATGTGTCCAACGGAAATTTCGCGTCGATTGGCAACCAGAGGAAACGGCCGTCGCCTTCCTTGGAAGGAATTTTGACCGCGAACTCTACAGGGTCCTTGCTCCCCGGCTTCGTGCGAACGTTTTCGCTGTATTGGTCGGCAGTGAGCGTTTGTTCCAGGATGCGCCCTAGCTGAAATTCGCCCATCTCGCCACGAACCTTTACATTCGTCAGGGCCTTTTTCAGTCCACCGACATCCGCCGCGAGATTCTGCATTTCTCCAAGGCTTTTGTAGACGTTCTCAAGCTGATCGCTGACCCGTTTGAAGGATTCTGAAACCCGTTCCGCCAGGGTTTTGTCCAACTTTTCGGAGACGGTCGCCTCGATCTTGTCGAGTTTTTTCTGGTTAGAATCATTAAGTTCGCTCAGCTTCTTCTCAGTGGTCTCGCGAACGGCGTTAAGCTGCTTGTCGAGGTTTTGGCTGATGTCGCGTATGCTGTTTCGTTCAGTGTCGACGATGTTCTTGAATCCGTCCGCGACATTTTTTTGGATTGTTCCGGAGAGACTGTCTAGTCGCGAATTGAGCTCCTGCCGCTGCTCCGAAAAACCCGACTTGACAGACGCTTCGAGTTCCTTCGTGTCAAGAGGCTGTGAGGAACCTTTTCTCAGCGCGGCGATCAGGCCGAAAGTTGCGGCGAGAATGCTGAAAGCGAGGATGGCGAATTCCATAATCCCTGTTCTCCTTGATTCCAATCTATCTATTTGGGCACGACATGATGTGAAATGCCATGTCGGCTCTTCGGGCGGCTTTCCCTTTCCCGGAAATCTACTTCGGAAACCATGACAAGAAAGCGCGCCCCGGAGGACGCGCTTTCGAAGATCGAGTCCGCTCCGCTCAGTTGACCGTGGCGGAGAAGAGGAGGCCGATGAAGTTCGCGGAGTCCTCCAGACCGTCCTCTTCGCCGGAGTAGTGCTGGTAGGAGAGGGCGAGGCCCAGACCCCAGTTGGTGCTGACCCACCATTCGTAGCCCACGTCGGCCCGGAAGAGCGTGCCGTGGGTGGAGTACGCGGTGTTGCCGCCGTTTCCGCTCCAGCCGACGCTCGCGTAGCTGATCGAAGGGGAGATGTAGAAGTTCCCTTCGCCGGGATAGATCGTCGCGCCCACGCCGAACCCGACGATGCCGATGGAGACGCCGTCGAGCGTGCTGGAGGAGTAGCCGTTGTCGTAGTCCGGCTCGGAAATGACGAAGTCGTGGAGAAGGACGTACATCGCGATTGCCTTGCTGAGGCTGCCGCCGATCTTCATCGCGAAAGACGCGCTGGCGCCGTTGTAGTCCGCCTCGTTGTCGTAGCCGTCCATCGACTGGGTGAGGAAGCCGACGCCCCAGCCGAGCGAGAAGTGCAGATAGAACCCGTCGTGGGTGTGATAGCCCTTGGGCTCGTCGGGGGCGGCCGCGGCGGCGGGCGCGGAGGCGACGTAGTAGTTGGTGACGACCGTTGCGTTGCCCTGCGACGCCGCCGGAGCGGGCTGTGCCGTCTGGACGGGGACGAGCTGCCCGTTCTGCAGCACGTAGGTCTGCTGCGCGGGCTGCGCCGTCTGGGCGGGAACGAGCTGGCCGTTCGGCTGCATGACGTAGACCTGCTGCGCGGGCGGAGCCGCGACCGGCTGGGCGGCTGCGGGCTGAGTCGTCGCATCGATCGACTGCACGGTCGCCGTCTGCGTCTGCTGCGTGCAGTTCATCGTGCCGTCGCCGTTCGGCGTGCAGACTAGGTTCTGCGCAAAGAGCGGCGAACCGCCCAGGAGCATGAGCAGCAGTGAAGAACGGACAAGGCGCATCGTGGACCTCTTCGTTTTTCGAAAGACGTTTTTCGGTCGTACAATGTTAATCAAAAAAAACGCACCTGTCAAACGATTTCTCCGGAACCGGCCGCCCGGAACGGAAAAGCGCGCCCCGGAGGACGCGCTTTCGAAGAGGGAAGTCCGCTCCGCTCAGTTGAACGTGGCGGAGAAGAGAAGGCCGATGAACTGGCTGTCGCTGTCGACGTCGCTGCCGCGCTTGTCGTAGCCGGTGGACGCGTACTGGTAGGTGAGGGCGACGCCCAGACCCCAGTTGGCGCTGACCCACCATTCGTAGCCGAGGTCGCCGCGGATCGCGAAGCCGTTTTCCTTCTTGACGCGGTGGTCGCTGTCGGAGAGTTCGGCGGCGCCGGCGGCCAGCGAGGCGTAGGCGTTGACGCCGGAGACCGGGTAGACGGTCACGCCGAGGCCCCAGTAGACGGCGGCGATCGTTTCGTCGTCGAGGTCGCCCGAGTGGTCGTCGGTTTCGTAGCTGGGGTCGGTCAGGACGAAGTCGCCCAGGATGCCGTAGACCGCGAACATGGGGTTGATGCTCCAGCCGAGCTTGACGGCGAAGGAGCCGGCCAGGCCGTCGTAGTCGGCGCCGGTGAAGCTGGCGCGGCCGCTTTCCTGCGAGACCATGCCGTAGCCGAGGCCGAGCGAGAGGTTGAGGTAGAGGCCGTCGTGGGCCTGCGCGTCGCCGGAGACGCCGAAGGCGATGGCGCCCGGCTGCGATTCGGCGGCGGGAGCGGCTTCGGGTTCGGGCGCGGGCTCGGCGGCGGGCGCCGGCTCGGGGGCCGGAGCGGGTTCGGGC
>JAGCEZ010000115.1 GCA_017650365.1 Fibrobacterales bacterium
CCGCGCCCGCGGCGGGCGCGGGCTGGAAGGGCGACGTGGACGCCTACGCCGAGGGGAGGATCGGGTTCGGGGAGCTCGACGCGGAGACGCAGGCGGCGTTCCGGGCGCTCCGGGCGCTGGACCCGCCGGGCCTGGGCGGCCGGAACCTCCGCGAGACGCTGCTGCTCCAGGCCGACCGCAGGCCCTCCTTCCCCGCGGCCGCCCGGAAGATCCTCGAAGACCACTTCGACCTCCTCGCCCGGCGCGACATCCCGAAGATCGCGGCCGCGCTCGGCGTCTCCAACGCCGAGGCCGAGTCCGCCGCCTCCGCGGTCGCGCAGCTGGACCCGCATCCGGGCGTCGCGCTCGCCCCGGTCTCGGACCGGCTCTGCGTGGTCCCCGACCTCTCCGTGCGCGAGCGCGACGGGAAGCTCGTCGTGCGCATGGCCGGGGGAGACCTCCCGAAGCTCCGGATCAACAGGGGCTACGCCTCGATCCTGGAGGCCGGCTCCGGCGCCTCCGACGAGGACAGGGCGTTCGTCCGGGACCGCCTGAACAAGGCCCGGAACTTCATCGCGGCGCTGGAGAGGCGCGGCCCGACCGTCGAGCGCGTGGTCCGGGCGGTCGCCGCGCGCCAGAGGGAGTTCTTCCTCACCGGGGACCGGGCGAAGCTCGTCCCGATGTCCCAGGGCGAGATCGCCGACGACGTCGGGCTCCACCTCTCCACGGTCAACCGCGCGATCCGGGGCCGCGTCGTCGAGACCGAATACGGCAACGTCCGGCTCGATTCCCTCTTCCCCTCCGGCGTCCCCCAGACGGGCTCCGCGGACGGGGAGGCCGCCTCCTCCGAGGCGTTCAAGTCCGCGATCCGGGCCCTCGTGGAGGCCGAGGACCGCTCGAACCCGCTCTCCGACCAGAAGATCGCCTCGCTTCTGGCCGCCCAGGGGCTCCGGGTCGCCCGCCGGACGGTGGCGAAGTACCGCGAGCAGATGGGCCTGCTGCCCGCCGCCCTGAGGAGGAGATTCTGATGAAATCGCGCGGATTCCAAAAAAACGTTGCGTTCCGGCGTCCAGGTGTGTATACTCATGGTAGGGAGTCCCTCCAGCCCGGAGGGCCGGCTCCCGATGTCCGCTTCAAAGGAGCACTCGCATGAACATCCAGGTTACCGCTCGCCATTTCCACGCTTCGGCGACTCTCAATCAGAACGTCCGCGAAAAAATCGAAAAACTGGAAAAGTTCCATCACGGGATCACCGACGTCACGATCGTGCTGGACGAGGAGAAGGACCGCGTCCGCATCGTGGAGCTCTCGGTGAACATCCCCGAGAAGACCATCTCCGCGACCGCCCAGGAGGAGACGATGCACGCCGCGATCGACGCCGCCGTCGCCAAGATCCAGCGGATGCTCGTCAAGGAAAACGCCAAACAGAAGGAATTCCGCGCCGTGCCCCTGGCCGACGCCGTGAACTAGGGGGTCCGTGAGCTCGAAACACATCCTCGACTGGGACGTCAACAAGAAGCACTTCCTCCTCGTCCGCGATTTCTACGAACGCTACCGCGGCGAGATGAACCTGGTTCTGCTGACCGGAGACGCCACCCTCGACAGCAAGATCGCAGAAAAGATGACGCACCGGCCGGGGCTCGCCCTGACCGGCTTCACCGACGTCTACTCCAACCGCCGGATCCAGGTGCTGGGCTCGACCGAATGGGCCTACCTCGAGTCCCTGGGGCCCGAGGGGCGCAAGCTGGTCTTCGCCAAGCTGGCGCGGTTCCCCACCCCGCTCTGGGTGCTGACGCACAGCCTCCCCCCGCACGAGGAGCTCCTCGCCATGTGCGAGCAGTACGGCATTCCGCTGCTCCGCACGAAGCTGGGCACGCAGGAGTTCGTCACGCTCGCGCACCGGATCCTCGCGGAGTGGTTCGCGCCCTACTCCGACATCCACGCCTCGCTCGTGGACGTCTACGGCGTGGGCATGCTCTACGTGGGCGACTCGAACATCGGGAAGAGCGAATGCGTGCTCGACCTGGTGGAGCGGGGGCACCGCCTGGTGGCCGACGACTCGGTCCGCGTCCGGCGCATCGGCGACGCGGTCATCGGAAGCTGCAACTCCATCGTGGAGCACCACATGGAGATCCGCGGAATCGGCGTGATCGACATCCCCAGGCTCTTCGGGATCCACGCGGTGCGCCGCGTGAAGAAGATCGAGCTGATCGTGGAGCTGCAGTTCTGGTCGCCCGACGCCTCCTACGAGCGGACCGGCCTGGACGAGAAGTTCGCCAACGTGCTCGGCGTGGACGTGCCCAAGGTGGTCATCCCGGTCTCGCCCGGCAAGAACATCACGGTCATCTCCGAGGTGATGGCGATGAACCAGCTGATGAAGCTCAACGGCGTCAACGTCGCGCAGGAGTTCAACGCCAGGATCATCCAGGCGATGCACGACAAGGGCCGCCGCTCCCCGGAAAGCGAGCTCGGAAGCGCCTTCGGACGCACCGACGAGCTCTACGAGTAGAAGATGAAGAGAAGCAACGTCGCGTTCGGCATCGTCGTCGGGGGTTTCGTCTTCGCCGCGTTCGGCGCCTGGTGGCTGCTGCACCCCGACAGCCCGCGCTTCGAGCGCGCCCCCTACGACGTGGTCTTCCCGGAGATCGGGACGCTGGACGCGGGGAACTCGGTCCAGGTGAACGGCATGAAGATGGGCGAGGTCCAGAAGGTCTGGCTCGACCCGGACGACGGCATGGTCCGCGTGCGCGTGGGCGTGCTGAAGACGGTCCCGCTCCCGGAGGACAGCCGCTTCCGCGTGGTCAACGTGGGCATGGTCGGGGAGCGCGCCGTGGAGATCCGGCCCGGGGAGTCGAAGACGGTCCTCGCGCCCGGTTCCCTGGTCCAGGGGGAATACGACCCCGGCGCGACGCGCCTGGTGGTGATCGGGGCCGCGGCCCTCGCGGAGCTCGACTCCCTGGCGCGGTGCCTGTCCGCCTTCGCCGAAGAGTACATGAACGAGAAGGAGCGCGCCCGCTACGCCCGGCTGGGGAAGCGGTTCGCGAAGCAGGCGGACCGGCTGGTCGCCCTGGCGCGGGAGTCCTCGGGCGAGGCGAAGGGGAGCCTGGACGAGCTGAAGAAGCTCTCGGGCTCGCTTTCGGAGCTCGCGGAGAAGGGCGCCCCGGTCGCGGAGGGGATCCGGGCGGTCCGCGAGGAGATCCCCGGGCTGCGGGAGAAGCTGGACTCCCTGGCCGCGCGGCTGGAGCGGATCGGCGACCGGATGGAGCGGACGGAGGGCTCGTCGCTGCTCGAACTGGCCCGGAACCCCGATTTCGCCGGGCAGGTCCGGGCGGCCGCGGACGACGGGGCCGAACTGCTGGAATCCCTCGGGAAATAGGCGCTGTTTTTCTAAATTCAAGGGGCGCAAAGATTTAGGAAGAGCATGGACGGCAACAAGACTCGGTACATCGTCGTCGGCGGCGTTCTCTGGGCCGCGCTGATCATTCTGGTCGGCGGGATGCTCTTCCTCAACGAAAAGGATCCGCGCCAGAAGACCGCGAGCTACTACGCGGTGTTCGACCAGGTCTCGTCTCTGGGCAAGGGCGACCCGATCCGCGTGAACGGCGTGAAGGTGGGCAAGGTCGCCGACCTCGGCCTCTCCGGCCGCCGCGTGAAGGTCGAGCTCTCCGTGGTCGACACCGTGAAGATCCCCGCCAACTCGCAGATCCGCGTGCAGAACGTCGGCATCCTGGGCGAACGCCAGGTCGGGATCCTGCTGGGCGACGCGTCCGAGATCCTGCGGCCCGGCGCCGTGGTCGAGGGCTCGTTCGACGCCGGCATCTCCGAGGTGATGGGCGCCGCGGGCGAGGTGTTCGACTCGGTCCGCGTGCTGCTGGCCGTGGTGCGCGACGTGGTCGACTCCACGGTGGGCAACGACGAGTTCAAGGCCTCGCTCAACCGGATCGTCGCCCGCGCCGAGAAGCTCGAAACCCGGCTCGACGGCATGATCGGGGAGTCCGAACCCCTGCTGAAGGGCTCGCTCCAGAACCTGCACAAGGCCTCGGTCAAGGTCAACGAGCTCGTGGACGGCAACAGGGCCCCCGCCGAGAAGCTCCTGGCCGACGCCGGGGCGCTGACCTCCGACGCGCGCTCGCTGGTCGCGAAGGCCGACGAGCTGACGGGCCGCCTCGACGCGATGCTCGCCAAGCTGGAATCCAGGGACAACACCGTCGGGATCCTCCTGAACGACGACTCGTTCTACAGGGAGCTCTCGCAGACCGTCACCTCCGCCGACTCCCTCCTCCGCTCCGTGCTGAAGGACGGGCTCGACGTCAACATCGACTTCTTCTAGGGGCTGGGATGGTCAAGCGCGTGCTTCCCGTGACGAACCGGCTCGGCATCCACGCCCGCCCCGCGGGCATGATCGTGGACATCACGACCCACGCGAAGTCCGACGTCCAGATCCACTACGGCGACCTGCGCGCCAACGCCAAGAGCATCCTGAACGTGATGATGCTCGCCGCCGAGCCCGGGTCCGAGGTGACCTTCGTCATCGAGGGCGAGGACGAGGAGCGCGTCGCCGACGAGCTCCAGAAGCTCTTCGAAAACCGTTTCAACGAGGACTGAGATGGAGACGGAGGCCGGGCGGACGAGGATTCTGCTCCGCGGGCTGCCCGTCTCCGCGGGCTACGCCATCGGCAAGGTCCGCTTCGTCCACCGCAAGCCCCAGAGCGACGTCGTCCAGACGATCCCCGAGGAGCGCGTCCCCTACGAGATCTCGCTCTTCGAGAAGGCGCACGCGCGCTCGCTGCGCGAGGTGGAGCTCCTCCGCTCGCAGATGTCCGAGACCATCAGCGCCCAGGACGCCTCCATCTTCCGGACGCACATCCAGATCCTGCAGGACCCGAAGATCGCCGAGGACGTGCCGAAGCTGATCCTCGAGGAGCACCTGACCGCCGCGAGCGCGGTCTACAAGGTGACGCACGAGCTCTCGCTCTTCTTCGAGAAGATCGCCTCCGGCGACAAGGCGCGCGACATCGACGACATCGCCGACCGCCTGATGGGGAACCTGAGCGAGGAGACGCAGGCGCTCAACGCGCCCGTGCTCGACGAGGAGTGCGTGATCGTCGCGCACAACGTCACGCCGTCGCTCCTCGCCGGCGCCGACACGAGCAAGATCCTCGCGCTGGCCACCGACACCGGCGGCGCGACGAGCCACGTGGCGATCCTCGCGCGGTCGCTGCGGATCCCCGCGGTCGTCGGGCTGAACCGCGTCTCGCTCGTGGCCCGGGACGGCGACACGATCGTCCTCGACGGCGTCGAGGGCGACGTCGTGGTCAACCCGACCGAGGACGAGGTCGAGCTCTACCGCCAGAGGCGCCGCCGCTGGATCGAGCGCCAGAGCGACATCGTCGCGCGCTCGAAGACCTCGCGGCCCGAGACGCTCGACGGCAAGTACGTGCCGATGCTGGCCAACGTCGAGCTGCCCGAGGAGACCGCCAACGCGCTGGAGCTCGGCGCCGAGGGCGTCGGCCTCCTCCGCTCCGAGTTCCTCTTCTTCCGCGGCGCGATCCCCTCCGAGGAGGAGCAGTTCCAGGCCTACCGCCTCGCGCTGGAGAGCGCCTACCCGAACCCCGTCACCATCCGCACCGTGGACACCGGCGGCGACAAGCTGGTCAAGGGGCTCTCGCTCTCCGACGAGCCGAACCCGGTGATGGGCTGGCGCTCCATCCGCGTCTGCCTGGACGAGCCCGCGATGTTCCGCACGCAGCTCCGCGCGCTGCTGCGGGCCAGCGTCTACGGCCGCCTGAAGGTCATGTTCCCGATGATCTGCGGATACGACGAGCTGACGCGCGCCAAGGCGATGCTCGAGGAGGTCCGCGCCGAGCTCGAGCGCGAGCGGATCCCCGTGGCCGAGAGCGTCGAGGTGGGGATGATGGTCGAGGTCCCCTCCGCGGTGATGCAGATCAAGAGCCTCGTGGGCGAGGTCGACTTCCTCTCGATCGGCACGAACGACCTGATCCAGTTCACGCTGGCCGTGGACCGCTCGAACGAGAAGGTGAAGGACCTCTACCGCGCGCACCATCCGGGCGTGCTGCGCCTGGTCAACATGGTCTGCGACGCGGCGCACGACGAGGGGATCACGGTCTCGGTCTGCGGCGAGATGGCCTCGGACATGCTCTCGATGGTCCTGCTCGTCGGCCTGGGCGTGGACGAGCTTTCGCTGATCCCCGCGCGCATCGCGGGGAACAAGGCGTTCCTGCGCAGCCTGACCTACTCCGAGATGCGCGAGTGCGCGCTCGAGTGCCTGAAGATGAAGACCGCCGACGAGATCGACGCGCTGCTGCTCTCGCGCTACGCGGAGCGGGCCGCGGAGTTCGGCGCGCCCGCGGCTCCGCGCAAGGCCCCCGCCGCCGGCGCGGACGGGGCGAAGCGGGAACGATGATCCGGGGTGCCGTCCGGTCCGCGCTCGCCGCGCTCGCGCTCATGCCCGCGGCGCTCTTCGCGGAGTTCGGCTGCCTGGAGACGGGCTTCGCCTCCGCGCCCGAAGGCCCGGTCCCTCCATTCTCCCTCGACACGAACGGCCTGAACGACGGCGGCTGGGTCCGCTGGCAGACGATGGAGCCCGGGCGGTTCCATTCCGAATGGTTCCTGCGCCCGCGCCGCGAGGCGCTTCTCGCCGAGGGGCGGGACTGCGCGCTGATGCGCGGGCACATGCTGGCCGAGTCGCTGAAGCCGGGCGACCGCGCCGCCGCGCTGCGGGCGCTGGAGCTCCTGGGCTACGCGGAGCTCGCCGAGCCCGAGGTCCGGCGGCTGACCATGGACGACGCGATCCGCGCGCTGGAGGTCCTCGGGCGCGAACGCGAGGTCGACTCCCTGGTCGAGCGCGCCGCGAAGGCCGACTCGGGCACCTCGTGGGCGGCGCCGAGCTCGATCCGCATGGCGATGCGCCGCGCGGAGCCGATCCTCCGCATGGACGTCGCGCCCGAAACGCGCTGGGCCGTCCTGGACTCGCTCCGCGAGACCGTCGTCGCGGCCAGCGGGCTCGGGAAGTCCGGGCGCGCGGCCCTGGACGACTCGCTGCGCTTCCGCCTGCTGGAGGCCGCGTTCGGGCGCGGGATCCCCGGCCCGAAGTGGCGCGCGCAGTGGTCGGTCTCGCGCCTGAACTCGAACGCGCACTTCGAGCGGAGCCGCCGGCTCTGGGCCATGCTCGAGGCCGACTCCCTCCTCCCCGGCCCCGGCGACCCGGTCGACCGGCAGATCGAGGCGGCGAAGCACCTGAAGCGGTTCGGGTTCGTCGCGCAGGCGCTGGAGCGGACGGACGCGATCCCCGCGGCGAAGGCGACCAAGGCGCAGGCGCGCGAGATCCGGTCTTTGCGCGCCGACCTCCTCTTCCGGCAGAAGAAGTGGGACGAGGCCGGGAAGATCTACGCGCAGCTCGCGGCCGAGCGCCCGAAGAACGACGCGCAGTCGCTGCTCCAGCTCGCGCGGTGCAGGCGCAACGCGAAGAAGAACGCGCTCGCCGAGGAGACCTACGCCGACTTCCGCGAGCGCTACCCCTCGCACTCCAAGACCGCGGAGATGTGCTGGACGAAGGCGCAGGACTTCGAGAAGGCGAAGAAGTGGGACTCGGCGGGCGTCTGGCTCCGCAAGATCGACGGGAAGTTCAGGAACGACCGCCGCCGCAGCTGGGTCGGGTTCCGGCTCGGGCTGCTGGAGTTCAAGCAGAAGCGCTGGGAGGAGGCCGCGCGGAAGTTCGACACCGCCGCCGCGAACTCGCCGCAGCTCTGGCCGCACGGCGCGTCGCTCTTCTTCGAGGGCGAGGCGTGGCGCCGCGCGGGGAAGCCCGACTCGGCGAAGGCCGCGTTCCTCGAGGCGATCGCCGACTATCCCGTGGGCTGGTACGCGCACCTCGCGCGGAAGGCGCTCGAGGAGGGGAAGCTGCTGCCCGCGGACTCCGTCCCGCGCCTGCGGTTCGCGCCCGCGAAGGACGAACGCGAACTCGCGCGCTGGCTCCGGACCGCGGCGCCCTCGAAGGTCGACCCCGGCGCGCCGGTCCCCGCAGCCTCCGAGTTCCGCGAGCTCGAGCTGCTGGTCCTCTTCCACGAATGGAAGCAGGCCGAGCGGTGGACCGCCGACGCGAAGGCCCGCCACCGCAACGACCCCTCCGTCTCGTTCCGCGCCGCGCGGACGATGATGGAGACCGGCGCGGTCGCGGAGGGCTACCGCGAGGCCCGGCGCCTGATCGAACGCGTGGACCGCCGCCGCCTGGGCGACGCGCCGCTCGAAGTGATGCGCCTCTTCTACCCGCGCCCCTACTGGGACTGGGTGAAGAAGACGAGCGAAGGCGGCGCCGATCCCTACTTCCAGCTCGCGCTCGTCCGGCAGGAGTCGATCTTCGACGACCAGATCGCCTCGCCCGTCGGCGCGATCGGGCTGGGGCAGCTGATGACCTACACCGCCGAACCCCTCGCGCGCTCGGAGCAGATGGACTGGTACGCGCCCGCGCTCCTGCGCAACCCCCTCGTCTCGCTGCGCCTCTCCGCGCGCTACCTCCGCGACCTCTTCCCGGAATGGAACGGCGACCCGCGCTGGGTCCTCGCGAACTACAACGCGGGCCCCGGCCCGACGAAGAAGTGGGCGAAGGAGCTGGGCAAGCTCGACTGGGCCAGCGCCGGCGAGGAAGTGAGCTACTGGGAGACCTGCGACTACATCAAGCGCGTGATGGGCAACTACTGGACCTACCAGGCCGTCTGGGGCGGGGAAGAATGAGCCCCGCGCTTCCCGTCGCGCTCTCGGCCGCGCTCCTGTTCGCCAGCGGGAACCTCTTCCAGAAGGCGGGGCTGGACCGCTCCGCGGAATCGTCGCCGCGCGGGATCCTCGCGTGGGCGCGCGCGCTGCTGAAGAACCCGAAGTGGACCGCGGGCATCCTCTGCTCGTGCGCGGGCGCGGCGCTGCAGTACGTGGCGATGGCGAACTGGAGCCTGAGCGTGGTGCAGCCGCTGATCGGGCTGAACCCGGTCGTCACGGCGCTCCTCTGCCGGAAGTTCCTCGGGGAGCGGGCCGGCGCCCTCCTCTGGCCCGCGCTTCTCTGCGCGCTGGGCGGCGTGGCCGCGATGGGCTTCGCGGAGGCGGGCGATTCCGGCGCCCCGAACGCGGCGCTCTGGCCGTTCGCGGGCGTCGCCGCCGCGGCGATGGCGCTGCTCGCGTCCGCGTCGAAGCGCGGCGCGAAGATCGGCGCGGAGGCCGGGCTGGCCCTCGCCTCCGGAGTCGGCTTCGGGCTCTCCGCGATTCTCTTCAAGGCGGCCTGGACGGCCTTCGCCTCCGCGCCGGAGGGCCTTTCCGGGCTCGCCGCGCTCTGTTCCTCCCCCGCGCCCTGGGCCTACGCCGCGGTCTACGCGGCGGCCTTCTTCGCGTCGCAGGCGGCGCTCCTCGCGGGGCGCGGGATGTTCGTCGTCCCGCTCTCGGCCGCCGTCGGGAATCTCCTTCCGGTGCTCGGCGGCGTCCTGGTCTTCGGGGAGTCCTTCGGGAGGGAGAAGGCGGTCGCGGTCGCGCTGCTGACCGCCTCCCTCCTGCTCTTCGCGCCGCGCGGGAAGAACCGCGTCTGAATCCGGATCCGCTTTCCCTCTAGGCGAAGAAGGGGACGAGCGCGGCCGCCAGGATCGCGGACATCCCCCCGACCATCGAGCCCTTCAGGCTCCGCTCCGCCTTCCCCCAGTCCGATCTCCGCATTGCGGAGACCGTCTTCAGGAACGGCGGGAGGAAGAGAAGCGCGAGCGCGGCGTACCACGCGGTCCTCTGCGCGGCCGTCTCCCAGCCGCAGATCCAGGGCGCGCCGAGGGCGAGCGCGCAGGCGAGCGCGATCCGGAACCGGAGCGCGCGGACGGCCGCGGGGACTCCGCGCGCCAGGGGCAGGGTGGAGCGGCCGGCCGCGCGGTCTCCCTCCAGGTCCTCCAGGTCCTTGGCGAGTTCGCGCGCGAAGGTGAGCGCGAACCCCAGCAGCGCGGCGCCGCACTGCGCCCGCGTCGGGGCGGGCCAGCAGGCCCAGAGGAGCGG